>JBOHTC010000024.1:0-18407 GCA_050733495.1 Gemmatimonadaceae bacterium
GGGCGAGTGCGGAAAGCCGTACTCGCCCTCTGCGCTGTAGGGATGGTGGTTTCCCAGCGTGCCGCGGGGCAGCTGCTCGTGGATCCGCTCGAGGTGACGCTATTCACCGCCGATGCGAACCGCGTGACGGGAAGCTTCACCGTCTCGAATACAACCGACGCGCCCGTCCAGGCGACGATAACCCGCCAGGACTGGGATCGCGTCGAGAACGGCGACAACCGCTTCCTGCCGGCAGGGACGAGCGGCACGTCGTGCGGCGCACTTCTCACCGCGTCGCCCCTCTCGATTCGGGTCGAGCCCCACACGTCACACACCATCCGCGTGGGCATGCAGAACGGTGCCGCCCTGAAGAAGGAGTGCTGGGATATTTTCTTCGTCGAGGAAATCCCGCAGCGCCAGACCGCCAAGGGTAACTCGCTGCAGTACATCTTCCGAACGGGCGTGAAGGTTTACGTCGCACCGTCCGGGCTCGCGCGGGACGCCGCCATCGAAGACATGGCGGTAGAGAATGTGCCGGTTACGTCGCACGCAGCCTCGAGCACGCCGAGCAAGCTCGCAGTGAACGGCGTGCCAGCAACAGAACGCCAGATCGCGATTCGCTTTCACAATATCGGCGGAATGCACCTCATCGCGAAGGGGCGACTCGAGTTCAGGCGCCTGGACAATTCGCTCGCGGCGGAGACTCCGGTCGCCGAATTTCCGACGCTGCCGGGCGCAATCAGAAAGCTCATGGTCGACGTTCCCGCTGGCTTGACCCCGGGGGATTACGTCGTTCTCGCACTCATCGATTTCGGCGGCGCAGAGCTCGTTGCGGGCCAGATCGATTATCAGGCCAAGTAGGAAGCAATGTCCCTCTTCGGGCGGAGCCTCCGTGGCGCCAGCACCATCGCGACGATGTCCATCGCGGCGGCGGTGTTCGCTTCTCCGCTTGCGGCTCAGAAAACCGTTTTCAGAGTCACCGGTGGAACGATCACTTTCCCAGCGCCGACAGTCGCGGACTACATCAACGGCTACGTGAACTCAACCACCGGCGTGACGTTCACCGCGAACTCGCAGAACGGCGCTACCCGCACGACGACCGTTTCGATTCGGTCTACCTCCGCTGATCTCGGCAACGGAAAGCTGATCGGAGATTTGCAGTGGAAACGCTCCGACCTCGCGACGTGGAACGGCATCACACTCGTCGACAGCCCTGTCGAGCAGAGAATCGTCGTCAACAAGGGGTTGAACGATCCGTGGAGCAACACGGTGTTCTTCCGCATGACCCTCAATTGGGCGACCGACGCGCCGGCGACGTATACGGCGAACTACGTGCTTACGCTTTCCCAGACTGTCCCGTGATCCGCGCACTTGTCCGGACCTGTGGCCTGCTCGCGTTGTGCGTGGCGTCTCGGACTTCCGCCGCGCAGACGAGCACGTCAGTCCCGCAGATCACCCTGGCGCGCGCGACTATGCTCGCGACCTGGAATCCCTACCGCGCTGACTCGAGTGGCGAACGCACCACCATCCTCCCGTCTGTGAAAGCATCTGGAGCGCCCCGCACGTATCAGGTCATTTCGCTTCCGCTGCCTGACGCGCTCGCGAACTCGACGAACATCGCGATGGAGATCGTTCCTCACGGCGACTTCGTCGTACTCGGCGCCCACACGCGGTTCATTTCCGCGGGCACACAGCGACGCGTCGGCATTACGATCGGAATTCCAGCGAGCGCGCTCGCTGGGCGGCTGCTTGCCGCGGATGCGCGATTCTCAGCGGCGGGAACGCCAGTCATCATCGTGCCTGTCGAGATAGACGTCTCACTCGTACGCAGGATCTCGTTGCGGCCGGGAACAGCGCCTATCAGCGCCCAGGCCGGTGGCGACGTCATCGTCCCATTCGAGATAACTAACGCCGGTAATTCGGTCGAGAATCTGTCGACCGAGCTGACCTTACCCGCGGGATGGTCGTCGCGCGACGTTCGCAACTCTCCGGTTTCGCTACAGCCCGGGGAGACCGTCAAACGACGCGTGCGGCTCACCGTGCCGTCGTTGTCGAGTACGGGATCGTCTTTCGTCCACGTCGTTCTGCGCGCCGGCGCCGACATTGTTGGCGACGAGACCGTCGCTATCGAAGTCTTCAACTCCAGCTCATTCGGCCGGCAGGCTGGGCCTCTGATCACATCAGCAATGGCGGAGGCGAGCGACGAGAACGGGCGCGCCAGCAACCTTCTGACTCTTAGCGCGACGGGTGCGCTTTTCGATTCGGTGCGCGTCGATGCCCGGATGTCGCACGGCACCACGCCGGGAGCAGCGTCGAGCAGCGCGCTCTCCCATCTCGGTTCGTATCAGTCGGCCGCCTCGCTATCGCTCACCGCGCCATCGGGACAGCTCAATCTCGGCAACACCGGGACGTCGTTCTCAGATCTGACTGGATTGTATCCATACGGTGAAGGCGCGCTCCTCCGCCTGCAACACCCGTCGTGGTCGTTCACAGGACTCGGAGCGCTCTCTGTGGCGCAACCGGCTGGCGGCAAGCGCGAGCCGATGGTCGGCATGCGGGGCGAGCGCAGCATCGGCGACATTCAGCTGAGTACGTCGGTCTCGCATCTCGCTGACGCTGGCCCTTCACCGCGGCGGCTCGATGCAGTCGGCGTTGGAGCGGCGGTGCCTTCTCTTTTCGGAAGCACGTTCAAAGCCGAGGTCGCGGAGCGTCGCTTTGCGGACGGCAATGGCATCGGATGGTCGAGCGCATTCGTCAGGACGGATCCGGAGAGCAACGAAGAGTTGCGGGTGACACATGCCCCGGGCGGCAGCGACGCATTCGCGAGGGCGACGAACGAAGTCGTCGCGGACCTCTCACAGCGATTGACTTCGCGCGCCAGCGTGAGTGCCAGCGGATGGCGGACGACCGACGCGACTTCTGTCTTCAGCGGTCTCAGCGCAAACGGACTTTCGCTGCGTCCGCAGTACGCGATTCATGGAGCCACGACGATTGCAATCGACGCGCGCTCGTACGTCTTCGATGCGACGTCGCGTCCCTCCGCCGGCAACGTCGGTGGAGGCTTCGGCAATCGCGAGCAGCAGCTCGGTGCAACTCTGAGCACCTATGTACGCCAGTATTACCTGAACACCTCGGCCTATCTGGGCAACGTCACGAGGACGGTTTCGCCGGTTGGCCAAGCGGTGATCACTGACAGGACTCCGCGAAATTACTGGACCACGAACGCGGGCTGGACTGGCGCGGGTGGCGTTGTAGAAGTGCAAAGCCGCATAGAGCAGACGCGCGACCGCGGCGGCTTCGTGAATCAGCAGACGATGGTGGGAATACGGGGCGAGCAGGTCGTGCTGCCGTGGCTTGGCGGACTCCGCGCTGAGGGCGAGCTTCAGCGCGTGAACGGTTTTGGCGACGAGAATTCATCCGTCGTCCGAGCCGGATTGGCCGTTCCAATCGTGAACGGTCTCGCGTTCAAGGTCGACGCAGAGCGGAATTCAATTTTTCATTCGTTGAGCGGCGGAGTGCCGTGGATCATCGGCGTCCGCATCGAGCACTCTCTCACGGTGCCAATGCTTCGACAGCCCGGAACCTCGGGCTACGTCTACCAGGATCTGAACGGAAACCAGCGTCGTGATTCGGGCGAGCCCGGGTTGGCCGGGGTGATCGTCAGACGCGGAGGAGAATCCGCGGTTGCGGACGCGAGCGGCAAGTACCGCGTCGCCGGCGACGCATCCAAGCCGGTGGTGCTGGATGAAGCGTCGTTGCCAGATGGCTGGACTCCCAGCGGATCGGGACGCGGTGATCTCAGCGTGTCTCTCACGACCTCGGCGGAGATCGAGCTGGTGGTAGCCGCGCGATCTGGTATCTCGGACGTGCAGGTCGATCTCGCCAAGGCTCGCGTGATCGCGCGCGACAGTGTGGGCCGCGAATGGATCGCGAGAATGAGCGGCCCAACGACCGCAACCTTCGAGTCTTTGCCTGTGGGTAAGTACACGCTCGACTTCGATCTGTCGGAGTTGAGCGAGCCGCTAGTGCCGAGGGGGCCCGTGCCGCCGCTCGTCGTCACTGGAAAAGACTCCAAATCGATAACGGTGACGCTGGACCCGCGACCGATACGGATGTGGAAACCGTCCGGAACTCAGGTCGCGCCTCAGAAGCTCGAGCCTCCGGCCAACGATAAGACCATTCCGCCGTCACAAGCGAGTACAAAATGATGAGCGGCTATCGCGCATTCGGATTAAGAATGCTGGGCTGGCTCGTTGCCAGCGCCGTGACACTTCTCTCGTCGGCGTGTCTCAGCTCGACTTCCCCTGAGCCGTCGGTGATTGAGCTCGCAGGCGATTGGAGCTACGCCGGAGTGCAGACGCAACCCGTCCGACAGACGCTCACCGGAACGTTGACCGTGTCGCGCGAATCCGGCTCGAGCTTTCAGGGACGCCTGGACCTGGTAGAAACGGACGAGCAAAGCGGCCAAAGTACAGTGCTCGGCGGCCTCGTGAGCGGCTCTGAGAGTGGAGCGAGTGTGATCGATTTCGATGCGAATCTCGAGAGTGTCCGCCGGCATGTTGGACAGATCGTAGCAGACACTATCACCGGAACCTGGGTCGGCGCGGCCACCGATGGCTCAATGTCTTCCGGAACCTTCCGAGCGGAGCGAGCAACCAAATGAGAGAAATTGTCTCCCGGGGTTTGCGCGAGCTGCGGGCCCGCGGATTTCGCGTATTGGTAATTCTCGTCGCGGCACTCGGGTCGCGAGCGGTGGACGCACAGTGCACCGCCAGCGGAGCCCCAGACAGCTGCAATCTGCCTGGCAGCGTATCGATGACGGCCGGGCGCATAGTGCGGCTCGAGGTGAGCGCCGGCTCGACCGCGCTCACGCCGCCGACGACCGCGGATTTCGACGCGGGGCAAAATTCGACAACGGGCCCGACGCTGACCGTGAGCGCCAACTCCTCGTGGACGCTGCAGCTTCACGCCTCGACCGCCGTTTGGACCGCGACGAACACCTCGCCTGGCGCTCCGGCCTGGGTGAACAAACCAGCCGGTGACCTCGAATGGAGTACGAGCGTGGGTGGGCCGTTCAACGCGCTCACCACCACCGACGCGACTCTAGTGAGCGGTCCAGCGACGCCGGCCAACGCGACCACTCTTTATTTCCAGACGCTCTACAACTGGACGCAGGATACGCCAGGCAACTACACCCTTGCGATCGTCTTGACGCTCACCTCGCCTTAACGACGAAAGGTCCGGACTTTGACGCACAGCTTAAAAGAACCGGGGATGAGCAACAACTCATCCCCGGTTCTTTTTTGTACCGCGTGTCTGGGACGTATTCTGGGCGAGACAGGGACGCCATTCCCCTGAAAAGCTCAGATCCGCTGTGACCAAACGAATCGATGCGCGAGTCAAAAAAATGTGTGGGTGGACGAGCAAGCGAGGAGAGCCCTCGCCGAAGCTCATGAGCAAGACATGTATTCTGGAGAAAAAGATGCACAGAAGCCTTCGACTTTTTGGAACGCTTGCGCTTGGTCTCTTCGGCGCGGCGGCATGCAGCGATTCCTCGGGCACCGGAGACTACGATGGCTTTCGGCTGGTCATCGATCCGACGAAATCATCGATCACGCTCAACGATGGGTCGACGCCGCAGGTGATGTTCCCGAGCGCTGGCCAATCCGGCATCAAAATCAACCTCGACCGGCCGATAGCGTTGACCGAGAACGGCTCGGTGATGACGCTCGATTTCGACGTTGGCCGCAGCTTCGTAATGCGCGGTAACAATGCGCGAAATGGCTTCATTTTCAAACCAGTCATCAATGCCGTCGCGCGGGACATTACCGGCAGCGTCACAGGATCGGTTCGCGCCAACAGCGCGACCGGTGCGGCGGTGCCGGGAGCGACGGTCGAGGTCCTTACGGCCGGCTCGTTGCTAACCGACACTGACCCGACCCACCTCGTGCGCAGCACGAGCACTGATGCGAACGGAGACTACCGAATCGCGTTCCTGCTTCCTGGACCCTACGTCGTTCGCGCAACGCCTCCGACAGCGAGCGGATTCAAGCCAGCGTTGCTGCCTGCCGGCCTGACGATCACAACTGGAACTGAGACGCAGAACCAGATCATCGTCGTAGCCCCTTAGCTCGCGGCCGGTTCGAAAGCCTAATAACAAGAGCCCGGGCGATTCCGCTTGGGCTCTTGTGCGTACGCGTTTCGCAAGGCCTATACACTGGTACGCTCCGTGCCTAACATCAGTACATCGCATTCACGGACGTCCCGATGCACCTTCGCAATCTGTTTCCTGAATCGATCTTCGGTCGCAAGCTGAATCCGAACGCCGAGCGACGGTTGCGCCTGTCGCAGGCTCGGGCCGAAGAGACGATCATTCGTGGCCACGTCGACAACGCGCTCATGTTCGTCGACACCCTGGCGGAGGATCTGTCGTTTGACAGGGCGATCGACACCTACATCCGGGTGATGGGCATCCCGGAGCCACTTGCGAGCACGGTAGCCACGCGGGCACTCGTGCATTTGGGACGGGATCTCGTTCCGTTCCGTCGGCGCATGCAGCGCGAGGGAGAGGATCAGGCAGCTGAGAAGCCGCGCCTACGCCTGGACGAGGCGTCTCGGGCGGGCGATATCAAGCGGGCGTAAGCGGGAAGCGGGAAGCGGGAAGCGGGAGGCGGGAAGCGATCAGCTGGCAGCGGGTAGTGTTCCGTTCGCAGTTCTACTCCGTCCCCGTCGTACGTCCACTACACTCACGATGAATATGATCGTGACGATGCAAGCTGACGTCACACACCAGATGCAGATCGCGTGGATCACGCCGAGCTCGAGGTAGGTCAGCCACGCCGAAAACAGGACCCCAATCCCGGATTCGACGGCAAGCAGTACCGAGATGAGTCTCTCGTCCTCAAAGCGAGGCATCGTTCCGAGCAGCGCTATCGCGAACACGTCGAGGTAGAAGAGCAGACCCCACAGCGCCACTGGAAGGTGCAGGAAGGTCGCCCACTTGCTCGTGTTCACAGTCTCGCACGAGCCAATGCTGCATGTCAGCTCGCCGATGAAGCCCAGCTTGTAGAGCGTGAGATAAAGGCTGATGAAGATGCCGGCCAGCGCGAGCGCGGCCACGACCATCCGCCTGGTCACTTGGGCTTCGCTGCCGCCGTGGACGATGCCGTCGTGGAGGCTGACGCGCCTGAGGCCTTCGCGACCGAATCCACAATCGCCTTCATCTCGTCGTACCCTCGCATGCCAGCGTAGAGTCTGTTGCCGATGACAAAGCTCGGCGTGGAATTCACTCCGCGCCTCAGGCCGTCCGCCAGGTTTGCGCTGATGCGTTTCTGGTATTTGCGTGAATCATAGCACGACTCCCATTTCGTGACGTCGAGACCGATTTCCTGCGCGTAACGCTTGAAGAACGGCTTCGGGGCGTCGGTCGACTCGCCATTCCACTCGGTTTGCGTCTGGAAGAGGCGATCGTGCATCGGCCAGAACTTTCCTTGCTCGTCGGCGCACGCCGCGGCGTTGGACGCTGCCAAAGTGTTCCGGTGCAGCGACACGATCGGAAAATCCAAGTAAGTCAGGTTCGCGAGACCCTTGTCGATAATCCGCGATCTTACATCCGGCTCCGTGACGACGGAGAATCCCGCGCAGGACGGGCACTCGAAATCCGCGAACTCCATGATCTTCACCGGGGCATCGACTTTGCCAATCAGATAGCCCTGCGACGGTCCGGCGTTGGTGGTGTCGACTACCTGCGGGACCTCGCTGACCGACTGATTTTTCCTTGTCGCGACGTACGAGAGCGCGGCCACCCCGACAACGACGATGGCGCCGAGGAGCCAGAAAAATGCCTTTGGCCGGCTTGATGCATTGCGAGCCTCCCTGACGGCGTTGTTGCGCGGTACGTTCCTGTCGCTCGGTTTATCGTTATTGGGAGACATTTCGGCGATGCGATTGTTGGTGGTGACTGCTGAGTGCGTTGTGACGCGAAAGCTAAGAGAGGGGTATCGAGATGCAAGCTGATATTCTGAGAGCGCCGGTGGGTCCAGGAGCTATTCACGTCGAGAGGTATGGTCATGGGGGGACTGCTGTGATCCTCCTGCACGGTTTCGGCACGTGCAACTTTCTCTGGCGCGCGATTGCCCCGTTGATTACCTCCGCCGGGCACACAGCCTACTCGGTCGACCTTTTAGGTCACGGACAGTCCGATCGACCCATCGACGCGGATTTCGGCATTGCTGCGCAGGCCGAGTACATCGACGCGGCGATGACGGTGCTGCGCGTGGCACGCGCGGTGATCGTGGGCGTGGACTTTGGCGGCGATGTCGCGATGAAGCTGGCGGCCAATCGCCCCGACAGGGTTGAGAAGCTCGTGTTGATCAACACTCCGGCTTTCGAGGAGCTACCCGCGAGAGACATCACCCAAATGCAGCGCAGAACGGCGCGGTTCGCCTTCAGTCTCACCAGGGGAGTGATGGGGGCCGCGCCTTTGCTCGAAGGAGTTCTAAGGGGCAGCGTGGCGGACCCTGAGCACATGCCGATGCGGCTCGTCGCGCGCTACCTCGCGCCGTTTGTCGGCAAGGACGGCGCAAATCACCTGCTGACGCTTGCGAGCGCCGTCCACCGGGCCGACCTCGACGAGGATGAGTACGCCGAGATCCACGCGCCGACGCTCATCATCTGGGGCGACGAGGATCACTGGGTCGACCCGAAATTGGCTGACCGGCTCGTCAATGCGATTCCCGACGCGCGCCTGGTGCGGCTCGCCGGCGTCGCGCGACTTGTTCCCGAGGAAAACCCCGAGCATCTCTCCGAATTATTGCTCGATTTTATCAAAAGACGCGCGGCGGCATGAACCTTTCTCCTATGAAACGGTGTCTAAGATCAGTAGATTGAAAATGAAAATTTCATAGACGTTTTCACGCCAACCGAATTGATGAACACTCAGAAAAACAGATTCAGAAAGGAACCGGTCCAGGCGGCAACTCCGTTTGCGGAGGCCCGGGACGAGCTGTTTCAACAGATAATGCGGTGCGGAGTCGTGGGCTCGGCACCCGAAGACCAGAAGGATTGGTTCGACAACACGATGGAGTACCTGGCGGAGCGTTACCACGAGCTCGAGCCGTCGGAGATTGACGAGCTTCGGGTGCTTGGCGAGAGATTCGCTCAGCCGCCCAAGGTAAGGAAGGCCGTTTAAAAAGGGGCGCCAGCGGCGCCCCTTTTTATGCGTGCTGGTTTGGAGGCTTCACCGCCTACCGACGACCCCGCGTCTCAAGACGATTCCGATCCGCGCTCCACCGCCAAGCCCAAGCTCGACGGCGGGCACCCATCCGCTTCGCGCGCCAGCCGGCAGCCCTCCCTCAACCCCGAGGAAAGCGAGCAGGTAAGCTTTCGAACCGCCATCGGCGGCCGGGCGGAACCGCCCGGATAGACCGGCCCCAGCGTACGGCGCCCACCTGCTCTGCCGGAATGGGTCGAGGCTGAAGCGGGAAATAAAGTCGGCGCGTCCCTCGGCGCCGCTCTCCCCAACGCCGGCTCCCAACACCAATCCATTCCGAACATAGATCCCTGCCGGAACGCTGACGCCATAAGCGGCTTCCACAGCGCTCGATCGCGCGACAATCCCATCGAGGCGTAGCTCGCTCTGAATTGGCTGCGTTAGGATCTGGGCGCTTGTCCGCGAAGTCGAGAAAGCCTCGACGACGATCGCGAGACACGCGCAAAGCCGGGCGAATCTCACCGCGCGCTATCGCGCCCGGCCGCGCCATAGCGCGAAGGTGTAGTCGACGATGGACGCCACAGAGATTGCACCGATGGTCAAGATCAGAACGTTGGTTAACTCCGGGACCAGCATTATCGCCACGAGGGCGATGAGTTGAAGAACGGTTACGATCTTGCCCAGCATTCTCGCTCTGAAGACAGCGGGCCGAAGCGTTGGAATAATTTTGGCGACTAGGAACCCAACCGCCGTCGCGAGATCGCGCGTCAGAAAGATGAAATACTGCCCGGTGCCGAGCCGGCCCTCCACGAGGTAGGTCGAAATCGCAACGAACACAAAGACCCTGTCGGCCAACGGATCGAGGAGGGCGCCGGCGGTGCTCTCCGTTTTCTCGTGGCGCGCGAGCCAGCCATCGATGAAATCCGTGAACCCCGCAAGAGCGATCAGGCCGATCCTATCCCACGGATCCGACACGAGCACGAACGCGAGCGCGAGGATTACGCGCGACAGCGAGATGGTATTCGGAAGAGTGAACAGGGCGCCGCGGTCCATGCGAGCGAAAAGTACCGGCGGGCCGGAATGCTTGCCAGCATACAACGTCGTGTCTAGCTTCGCTCGATGACCGCGCACGGGTTGCTGGCGGCTCTGTATATCGTTGTCTCGGCGGCGGCAATCGCCTGGGACATCCTGATGGCTGGGCGCATCGCTCAGCTCCGCCGCATCCCGCGAGCCTTCCAGGCGATAACCGGAATGGCAGGACTCCTCTTGATACCCGCGCTCGTCGTCGCCTACACCGCGCAATCGCTCCTCTATGGGCGCGCGATATTGCTCGTCGCCTGGCTCTGGCCGTTCACCTGTCTGCTTTTCCTGCTCCAGACGCTCTACGCACTGGCACGTCGGCTCGTAACGCCATTTTTCGGTTTCCCGCTCCTCGTTTACAACGCGGTGATCGCGACTGTAGCGCTGACGAAGTTCGCCATTACGCGGGGCGACTCCCCCGCCGAATTCGCGCTTGCCCTAAACGCGGCGCAGGCGAGCATGCTCGGCATTTTTTTCGGCGCGCCGGTGCTCTGGAATCCTATCTATCTCCAGGTGCCGATTTTCGCCCCATCGTTGCCGGCGCGCTGGGGGTTCACGCGGTTCGCAAGGGTTGTCATCGGAGTCGTCGTGATAATCGTAACCGCACTGGTGGTGGTCGAGATCCCCGGCGCCTACGCTGGAATCAAGAGTTACGCCCGGCACTCGAACGACCAGCTGCAGGAGCACCCGCAGGGAGATTTCAAGATCGGGCTCAAGATTTTTCCCGATCTCCGAGGCGGACCACCGCCAATCGCGATCACCAACGACCTCGCCCTCGCCGACACGCTCGACGTGGACGCGATCACCATCGTCGTCGATCCGGAAGCGGCGCGCGGGGTCGCGCTGGATTCGATCGCGCGCTCGATCGACATCACGCGCTCTGACAGCACGATCATCATCGTCGCCCTCGGCTACCCCAAGAAGGGAGCGGAGGAGATCAGACAATCGCGCGAGGGTTACACGCTGGCCCGATTGAAGGACGTGGACCGGATCGCGCGGCGGCTCAAGCCGGACTACCTGATTCCCGCCGTTGATCCCACAGTCGAAGGCTCGCGGGTGCTTGGCGATCAGACCACTGATTACTGGATGAACTACTTCACGCGCGCGTCCCGGGTCGCGCACTACATCTATCCGCGCATCAAGGTCGGGATGTCCATGAGCAGCTACGGCACTCGCGACAGCACTCTCTACGCGTGGGCGGCGCGCCGAGGATCACCCGTGGACGTTCTGGGCTTCACACTCCTGGCGGGCTTCGACGGAATGAGATCGCTGGACACCGATCTTCGCGTCGCGCAGCGATGGATGAGAACGTACCCCAACCCGAAGGATCACTGGGTCTTCGCCGCCGGCGGTTATCCCCTCGTGCACGGCGAAGAAAACCAGAGGCGCGCAATCCGCTCGGTGCTCGCCTGGGCGACCACTCAAAGCGAGATCAAGGGACTCGTCGTGTACGAGGCCGGCGACTACAACACCGTGCGCGGGTTGCGCACGCCGAGCGGGAGGTTGAGGCCGGCAGCGGCGGCGGTGCTGACGGCTGAAACGGAGTTGAGAGCCAGCGAACAATAGTTACAACTGGACTTGCACCTGAGTCGGGCAGGATCCCGTTGCACCGGTAGAACCCATCTTTGAGCGCTGTTCAGCGTCAAACCGTTCGACCTACTCCTCTCACCACACCCTCCACCCTCCGCTCCGGATCGAAGTACCGGCGCGCGACTTCAACGATCTCGTCCGCGGTCACTGCTCTCACACGTCGAACGTAGTCGACGATCTCGTGAAGCCCCGAGCCGAACATCCACGCGTCGAGCATCTCGGCAAGCATCGATCCCGCGGATTCCTGGGCGATCGCGTGCGCGCCGATAGTGTACTCCTTTGCGCGCGACAGCTCATCATCCGCGACCGGTTTGTCGCGCAGCTTTGCGAATTCCGCGAGCAGACCTCGCCTCGCGACCTCCTCTTTATCCGGGGAAGTCGCGATGTACGATGCGAAGATTCCAGCAAGCCTCTTCTCGCTCGGTCCCGCATGGACCGTATAAGCCAGCGACTGCCGGTCCCGGAGCTCGTCGAAGAACCGTCCACCCAACCCGCTCGCCACCGTCCCAATCAGAGAGGCAGCGAATCTCGTTGGCTCTGTACGCGACGGCGCGGGAAACGCGAGCACCATTGCCGTCTGCGCCTTGTCGCGCGACTCAACAGCGATCTCCGATTTTCGCGGCCACGCAGGCGCTGCAATCTCGCGAAGCTTCTTCAGCTCGAGCTTCTCCAGCTCTCGCGCGACGAGGTCGGCCGCCTTCTGCGGCTCGATGTCCGCGACAACACCGACGACCACTTGCGATTCGAGGACGCGCGTGCGATGCCACTCCCGCACCTGATCGGAAGAGATCGAGCGCAGTGAATCCTCAGTGCCCATCGGCGAATTGCCATATGGATGGCCGGCAAAAGCCAGTGCACCCGCCAGCCGCATCGGGTACCGGTACATGTCGTCGCGCAGCATCGCAACGTTCGAGAGAGCCACAGCTCGCTCCGTCTCGAGCGCGTCGTCGGGGATTGTCGGATTTTGAATGACGTCTCCGAGCAACTCGAGAGCCTGGCCCATACGCGCCTGTAGCACGGAGAACGACCAACCGAAGCCATCGCTCGCAGCGGTCGCCGAGATCGATCCCCCGAGCAGCTCCGAATCTTCGGCGATCTGGGAGGCGGTGCGATTCACCGTTCCTTTGAGCATGGTGCGCGCAGTAAGAAGAGTGAGACCAGCACTGCCGCCTGGTTCCTCAACAGCGCCCCCGACAATCGAAACGCCAATATGCGCTATCGCGGCACCAGTTTTCCTGCGAACGAGGATCGGCATGCCGTGACTGCCGCAAAAAACCGAAACGCCGGCTTCCTCTCCGTCGAAGGTGGCCGAGCCGTTGGCTCGTGCTCGTACCGGATTCGGTGCGGATGGGACTGGCCGCGGGGCGTGGCTGTCGACGCTCAGAACCGCCAACATTTCGTCAGCGCTTCGTGCGACGACCGCTGAGTTTTCCGGACGGTAGACGAGTGCGGCAGCTCGCTCCGGTGACAGACACTTTTGCGCCGCCCGCTTCACATCGTCGCCGGTCGCTGAGACGTAGCGATGGAAGTAAACATCTCCCAGGCGCCAGTCACCCAGCGCCTCCCACTCGGCGAGATAATTCGCGCGGCCCTCGGCGGTCTCGAGGCGACGGAGCCAGCGCGTCTCGAAGACACGACGAGCGCGCGTGAGCTCGGTCTCCTCGACGGCGTTTTCGGCGATCTGTCGCACCTGCTCCCAGATCGCTGCCGCTGCTTCGCGTGTCTTCTCCGGCTCGGTCTCGGCGTGTATGACGAAAACCCCCAGCTCGGTGGGAGTGTAATCGTAAGCGGTGATCGACGATGCGAGCTTCTTTTCACGAACCGCGCGGTACAGACGCGACGCACGTCCGCTTGCAAGAATTGCGGCCGTGACATCGAGAATTGGAGTTTCAGCGTCCAGCGTTCCCTCGGTCCTCCACCCGAACAGAAGCTGCGTTTGCGCGATATCCCCCGTGAGCTCGCGGTAACGGAACCCGGGGTGCTCAGGCTCGGCCGGACCTGGATGCAGCATCGGTTTTTGCGCGGTGAGATCTCCGTAGAGCTCCTGGACTCGGCCGAGCGCGGCGACAGGGTCGACGTCGCCAGAAATGACGAGGATCGTATTGGACGGCCGGTAAAAATTCCGATAGAACGCCTTCATCTTCGCGCGGGTGAAAGCGCGGAGACCGGGCTCTCTGCCGATTCGCCAACGTCGCATCCGATGCACGTCGTGGAGCATCTCGTACAAAGTCTCGGTCGCGACAGCGGACGGGTTATCGGACTTTCGCTTGGCCTCCTGGATGATGACTTCCATCTCTTTCGCCAGCTCTTCGGCGGCGATCACCGAGTTTGCGTAGGCATCCGCCTGGATCTCCAGGCCCTTCTCGAATCCAGACGATGGGAGAACCGTGTAGTAGGTGGTGTTGTCGTAGATGGTATGTGCGTTGAGGTACCCGCCGCTCGCCTTGGTCTCCTTGGCGATGTCGCCAACGCCGCGAGTCTTCGTTCCCTTGAAGAACATGTGCTCGAGCGCGTGGGCGAGCCCGTTCTCGTCGTCCGTCTCGTCGAAGTATCCCGCCTTGACGTACGTCACGATCGCGACGACGGGCGAGGAATGATCCTCCTGGACGAGAACGGTGAGGCCGTTCGGAAGAACTGTTCGGTTAACCGAGTTCGGATCCATTTCCGGTGACTTTATTGCGAACCCTGGAGTCGAAGTGCGGCTCTATTCGGCGATCTGCCGCTGCCGCAGAAGCACCAGCCCCAGAACGAAGAACAACGCTCCGTACCCCAGGAGCCAGAACACATCCCTCGCTTGCGCCGTTCCGCTTCCAATCAAGGAGTTTGCCACGTCGTCGACACGGTGCACCGGCGGCAACAGCGAGACCAGCTTGCTGCGCCAATCTCCATCCAGTCCATACAGACCGCGCAGGACCCGGGCGGCCAACCAGACCGCCACGAGGACCACCCAATCGTAGCGGGTGGTCACCGACAGGAAGAACCCGATCCCGCCCATCGCGATGTAAATGAGCGCGGAGTACATCAGGAAATGCGCAATGCTGAAGGCAGGAAGAATCGTGTGCAGCAGCGCCGCGAACACAAGCATCGTCGCCACCATCCCGACCATGCAAACGAAAAATGCCTGCGCGTAGTACATGACCGGGCTGACGGGCTTCGCAAACAGAAAACGGTAGTAGCCCCTCTTTCTATCGGTCGAGACGATGCCATGCAGCGCAATCAACACCGCAATGAATACCACCGAGGATGAGACCTGGACGGAGAGAGCGGCGACCTGCAGCTGGCTGCCTCCGCGAAAGCCCGCGCCGCTCATGTGACGGAGCGGCACCAGCGGAGCATATCCGTACAGCACGCCGATGATGATGATCGCGATGCCCCGCTCGAGCGCGAAGTCGCGGAATTGCCAGAGCGAGTACCTGGCGAGGGGCTTATCGTTCATTGCGACTCTCCGACGGCTTCCCTGAATTGCTCCTCGAGTACCGAGCGTTCCGGAACCACGCTCGCCACGAGTGCTCCTCGTCCGATCAGATCCGCTAGCGCTGCGTTGAGGTCCTGGACGCTGCTCACCCAAACGGTGTATTCACCGGAGCCAATCTCTTCCGCGCCCGGAAAAGCGGCACGAATCAGATCGAATCCGCTTGCAAGAGCCACGCGGAATCTCGTTGCAAATGGTGCCGACTGTTCGTAACCTGTCGACACGACACGTTGCAGTCGCCCCCGATCGATGATAGCGACCCGATCCGCGAGACGCTGCAGCTCGTCCAGGTTGTGTGACGCAATCAGAATGGTCCGCTCCGGGCGCCGGAGCCCTTCGACGATGTCACGAAATCTTTGCGTCCAAACCGGATCGAGTCCATGAGTCGGTTCGTCGAGAACGAGAATGCGCTCGTCGCGGATGAGCGCCTGGGCGAGTCCGAGTCGCTGGAGATTTCCCTTAGACAACGCCTTCACTTTTTTCCCGCGATGCTCCGTGAGTCCGAGCTGCTGCAACAACTCGTCGACCCTCGCGCCGATCTGGTTGGCGGAAACACCGGTCAGTGTGCCATATCGGACGAGTGCCGTGTCAGCGCGCCATCGTGGAGGAATCGCTACCAGCTCCGAGAGATACCCGATTCCGTTGCGCTCGACGTAGCTTCGCGCCGGCAATCCATCGATCTCGACCTCGCCCGTCGTCGGATGGAGAAAGCCGAGCAACATCGCGATCAACGTGCTCTTCCCCGCCCCGTTTGGACCGGCGATTCCCAGTATCTCGCCCTGAGCGATCTGCAACGAAAACTCCTCGACAGCCTTTACAGAGTTGCCGAGGAGTGATCGATAGATCTTACCGACGTTCCTGAATTCGATCACAAAGGAGGAGGCGTTGCGGTCACCGGTAGCAGGCAAGCCGTCCACGGTCCGGTGCCGGCGTTGCTAATGAACTTAGTGCCCTCCTGGATGCGTGACAGTCGCATCAAGGCGCAGCCGAGGTAGCCCTGCGCCGCGCGATCCTGGGGGTTGGCAGTCACGGCACGCACGAAGAACCGGCGGGCTAGATCGTACTGACGGCTCGAGAAGAGGACGAGACCCATTTCGCGCAGCGCATTTTCGTTCGTCGGCTCGAGGCGTAGCGCGGTATCGAGCTCGGCCCGCGCAGTGGCAAGGTCGGCCTCCTGACGGGCAATTCGGGCGAGAAAGACATGCGGTAACGCGGCAGTTGGATTGTCCTTCGCTGCCTGCGCAAACTCACCACGCGCCTTCTCGCGCTGGCCATTGTTCATCGAGGCGATCCCGGCGGTGAGCGAGGCGTCTCCGCCGGAGCCACCGCGGAACAGAAAGTATCCGCCGATGATGAGAATCAGCAGAACGGGTACGCCGACAACTAACCACGGCGGCATTTGCCGCCAGCCGCGGCTCTCGGCCGCAGCGAGCGCGTGCTCGACATTGCTCCGTCCGATCCCTCCACCGCCGGAGCTGGTCGCGCCGCCCGCCGGAGTGAATGAGCCCGGAGGCGGCTGCTCTATCGTCGGTGGTCCGGAAGTCTTGCGACCCGCATACCCTGGAGGCTGTCGATAGCCTCCACCCGCGGAAGGCGGCGCGTACGGCGAAGGCGGAGCGGCGGGTGCCGGCGGCGGCTGTTGTTGGCTCCGCTGCGGATTTCGCGGAGTGTACACCGCCTGAAGCGGACTGGATGGCGTAGCGCGCTTGACTGGCGCCTGACCGGTAAGAGCTGACTCGAGCGCTCTGAACCCCTCGACGGCGGCATCACCATCCGCCTGCGTTGGTTTGTAGCTCGTTCGATTCGCCCGGTCACGCGCCGCGAGAAATTCGAGCAGCGAATGCGCCTGGTCGAGCGTGATCAGCTCCGCCTGGCGCGCCGCCCGAATTAATTGCTGGCCGGTAAGCGAAGAATTTCCCACGAGGGCCTGGAGCGACGTCTCCGCGCCGGTCCAGAGGTCGATGATGTCGGCGGCAAGGTCCTCGGCCGTCCGGGGAGTTTCGAAGTGCGTGAGAACTGGGCGCACCCCGTTCAGTGCGGTGAGCGCCGCCTGGGATTTCTGCGGGCTCACCTTAGGATGCGCAAAAGCCCTGCATCCGCACTACGACGAATGAAGCTCTCTGCATCCTGTTCCGGCTTGGGTGTTTCCTTGAGGCAATTAGCATCGCGCATCTTGTCGACGATTTCCTCCCACGTCCCTTCAAATGTGTTGCCATCGTCGAGCTTGATGCGATGGGACTCGGGCGTCGACTTGACCTCGGCGAAGCTCGAAAGGAGCGCGCCGAAAAGCTCCAGCTGGCCCTTCGATTCAGCCTGATTCGCATCCATGTGCTTCGCCTCGATCTCGGCGAGCATCTCGTCGATGTCGTCGAGCTCGCCCGAAAGATCGCGAAGCCTCTCTTCCCACGGGCGGATCTCCGGATCGTTGTCGCGCAGCCGGTGGATCATCTTTTTCAGCTCGATCAGTCTCCAGATGCCAAGCTCGTCCCAGTGATCGTCGGGAGTGGAGCGATCGAGATGATAGAGCGCTGCCTTGTAGTCTCCACGATCGTAGAAGATGTTGCCGAGGTAGATCCGCGCTTCCGTGTGGTCAGGATCCATCTGTAGAGCCCGGCGCAATGTCGAGATCGCGACCTCGTCGTTGCCCAGTCTGTGTTCGGCGTAGCCGATGCACGACACGGCTTCCGCGGCATCCGGCGTCTGCTGCGCGGCGATCTCGAAGAAATGCTTGGATTCCTCGATCAGACCTTCGCGAAAGAGCGCGCGGCCGATCTGGAGCATCAGCTCCACATCGTCCTGATAACCGAGCTCCAGCGTGTGACGGAAGCTTTTGAGTGCGGCATCCTGCTGGCCGAACTTGAGAAGCGTCTCGCCGAGTCCGGCTAGTGCGTCCTCGTGATCGGGATCGAGGACCAGGGCCTCCTCGAAACTCCGGCGTGCCCAAGCGAATTCTTCGCGAGCATGGTGTGCGTATCCAACTCCAATGTGAAGCTCCACCGCGTTCGGGTAGAGGCCGAGTCCTTCTTTGAGTACGTCCAGAGCTTCGTCATACTGTCCTTCGTTATACAGCTGATG
>JBOHTC010000025.1:0-8191 GCA_050733495.1 Gemmatimonadaceae bacterium
CAGGCATCGCCCAGTGCGGATTGCCGAGCCAGTCTATTGGGCCAATGCCGATTTCGCCGAGGGCGTAGTTGAGGAGACCGTAGCGTGTGTGATAGAGGTAGCGCCAGACGATCGCGACGGCGACGAGTGTGGTGACGAAGGGAGTGAAGTAGATCGTCCTGAAGAACGTCTTGAATCGAACGAGCTTCGCGTTGAGAAGGAGCGCTGTCGCAAGGGAGACAGCGATGGTGAGCGGACCGCCGACGAGGGCGAAGTAGAATGTGTTCTTGAGCGCCGTCCAGAATTCCGGCGTGTGGAGCAACTTCGCGTAGTTTGCGAGCCCGACGAAGCGCGTACTGGCGGGATTGGCGATCGCGTAGATGTCGAAATCGGTGACGCTCAGAACGAGCGACGCGAGAACCGGAAGAAAAAAGAAAATGAAGATGAGGACGAGGGCTGGCGCCAGGAACAGCCAAGCCGCTTTTCCGGGCGCTCTCAATGTTTCGCGGCCTGCGCGAGGAGATAGCGTCTCTTCTCGAGCATTGCGTTCACATCCTGATCCAGCGACGCGAGCGTTTGATCGACGGTCTTTGCTTGACGAATCGCCTGATCGCCATGCTCGAAGATTGTCGTGGCGATCTCCTCCCACTCCGGCACCTGTGGTAGGGGCACTACGCGCTCGAGCTGATCGCGAAACGCGAGCGCGTACTTGTTGTTCGCCAGCGCCGAATCAGCCCATGCGCTCTTCCTCGGCGGAAGATCTCCAGTGAGCTTGTAGAACTGGAGCTCTATCTCCGGTCGAGATAGGTATTCCATCACCATCCACGCTTCCTTCTTGTGCGTGGACGCGGCGAAGAGAGAAAGACTGGACCCCCCAGCCATCGACACGCCCGGTCCATTTATGCCGGGCATTGCTGCCGTCGACCACTTGCTCTGCACGGACGGATCGAGCCGGTTCTTGAATTCCCCGATGTACCACGGGCCGGAGATGTACATCGCGATGTTGCCGCGCTCGAATTCCTGGAAGAGGTTCGACACCTCGTTGCTGCTCACCGCCGACGCGAGACCTTGACGATAGATGCTGATGTAAAAATCGAACGCCTTCCGGAACTCCGGCTGCTCGAATGCGCCGTACCGTCCGCCGTCGCGCAGAATCGGCGAGCCTTCATCGAGCGCGAAGATCACCGGCTGCGGCCACTCGTTGGTTGGCATGAGCAGCGGATACTGGCGCGGTCCCATCTGCGATTTGATTTTCTTCATCGCCGCGATCCAGTTTGCCCACGTAGTCGGAAAAGTCTTGTAGCCCGCTTTGGCGAGGATGTCGGTGCGATAGAAAATCAGTCGCGTGTCGACGTACCACGGAATGCCGTACGTTTTTCCGTTGACGACATTCGTCTTCCAGATCCCGTCAAAGAAATCATCGCGTCGAATGACGCTTGACGCATTCGCGAAGGAGTCGAGGGGAGCGAGCGAATTTAGTGCGACGAATTCCGGCACCCAGGTATTGCCGAGCATGGCGATGTCGGGCGTCGCCTCGCCGACGTAGGCGGTGAGGAGCTTCTCGTGCGCGGCGGTCCAGGGTATTTGCTGAACCTCGACGTGGATGTCGGGGTGTTCTTTCTCGAATCCCGGCATGAGCTTGGAGAGAACCTCGCCCTCGGCGCCCATGGCCCAGATGCGGAGAGTTGTCTTGTTACCGGCGGAGGCGGAGGAGCAGGAGATGACGCCGAGCATGAGTAATAGCCCAGCTGCGGCGGTTCTCGCAATTCCCGCTGGACGTGCGCGGTCACATCTCATATGCTGCATATATCTATGGAAGGGGGTTCCCATGCGTTTGTTCAGTAAGATCGCATTCCTCGCCGCAATTGTCTCCGCGCTTGCGTGTCACGACTCAGTCGCCCCTGAACTTCCGACCACCTACATCCTTAATCGCGTAAATGGCCAGTCAGTTCCCTTTGTCTCGCCTATCCCCGAAAATCCAACGATCGTATCGGGCGGATTGATACTCCAGTCGAACGGTAGGGCAACACTTATCCAACGCCGCCTGCAGTGGGGCACCGACGTGACGACCACCACGAACTACACATACACGATTACCGGCACCGATATAGCATTCACATACTATTGTTCACCTGATCTTGTTTGTTTGGAGCTTCCTACAGTTCCACCTCCGAGAGGAACCATTGCGGGGGGACGCATCACGCTCGACATGAACCCCGGTGGGAACGGACTTACCTATGAGTTCCAATTCTCTGCGCCTGATTGACACACTTTGAGGATCGCAGCGGGCTTCACTAATGGCGCTCTAGTTTCCGAGCCAACCCCCGGTGAATCCCGCTTTTTTCAGCCCAGCGACGATGTACGGATTCTTTCGCATCGTCTTCCAGATCAGATCGCTCCTGTAATTTTCGACCATTGCGATGATCGGACCCTGATCGATTCCGAGATAGTCGTAGTCGAACCACCCAACTCCAGCGACGACGTGGCCGTGATGCGGCGTTATCGGCAGCTGAAAAGTCGGGTTGAACGAATCAACAAATCCGTAGTTCGTAAATAGGTTATCTCCGTACTTCTCCCGTTCGGCGATCAACGCCGGCACCGCAATCTCGGGCGCGAACGCTATCGAGCCCGCCGGTGCGGTCGGCGCGAGAGTGCCGTCGTCCATTACGTAATCGGCGGCCACTCCGCGAGCGGTGTAGGTGTGAAACTGTCTCGTCACGCCGTCGATGACTACAGTCGTGTCGTGCGGGCCATCAACCGCCGTGAGTCCCCAGAAGTTCGGTCCATAGTCCCGCCAATGACCGGGATTGTCGATCGCATACGATCGTTGCGATTCTGTGGCCCGCCTCGAGTTCTCGAAGTAGTCGATGCCCTTACCTCGCATGTACGAATCCTGAATTCCGCGGAAGTCGACCCACACGTGCGAGTACTGGTGACCGAACAGCGGCGGAAAATTGACGAGTGGCTGTCCATAGAAGTTCAACCACACGTAGGTTTGCGTCCACGCGTTCCACGCCGCCGGATCGATCGGATGCGTAGGCGAACCCAGAGCGAGGATGTAAACGATCATGCCTTCGTCGTAGCCTTTCCAGTCAGAGTTGATGAAGCCGGACTCCGGATGCCAGCCCATGCTGACGAGCGGAGGATTGTGCACCGCCCAGGTCCAGTCGACTCGCAGATAGATCGAGTCAGCGTACGCGCGAATCGCGTTCTCGGTTGCGTCAGCGCCCGTGAAATACGACTGGCAGAAAAGGACGCCGCCTAAGAGCAGAGATGTATCTATGGTAGAGAGCTCGACCTGCTCGAAGCGATAGCCGGTCTGCATGTCGAGAAAGTGATAAAAGAATCCGTTATAGCCGGCGATGTTGGCGGCTTGGGGTCCTTGGGGAGCGGTGTAGAGAAATCGCAAAGTGTTGAGAGTGCGTTGTGCGGCGTCGGTACGCGACACGTAACCGCGCTCGATGCCCACCGGGTACGCGGTGAGTGCGAATCCGACCGCGGCGATGCTGGAGAAGCTCTTCGTCGGCCAACGGTCGGGAGAGAGACCGGTGTTTGGATCGCTTCGTTCCCAGAACCAGTTGAAGGTTCGGCGCTCGAGGGTATCGAGAAAAGCAGTCTGTCGCGGAGTGAGGGACGACGGCGAAGCGGGCCCGCTAATCCCGGTGATGGAGGTCGCGCTCGTGCACGCGAGGATCAGTGTCAGCCCAGCGACTGAAGCTCTAGGCAATTTCGCTGAAATAGAAAGCATCGGGTTCCGACTCTATCGTCTACGAGGCCACGACGCGCACGCTGTCTGATTCTCCGGGCTCAGCAAAGCGTACTGTGTACGGGCTCAAATGAGGCGGGGACACAATATAGATGAATGGATTCTGAATCGCGTCCACGGGGCACATGCCCCTTGCGGGGACACTCGACGCAGTGAACTGGAGCCCGTCGGCCGGGAATCCAGCCTCCACCTTTACGTCGGTATCGCAGGGACTGGCGCCAGTCCTGAACGAGATGCGAATTGTATCCGTCACAGCGGCGTTCGGCGTAACCTTGATACCAAAGATCGCCTGCTGTCGGCGTGCCGGACCCTCGTCCTGGCAGGCCACGCTTGTGAGGGTGCTGAGGACGAAAAGACTGACGATCATACGCATAGGCAGCACCCGCAAAAGTGAAAGGCAATCGTTCATTGCACGGAGGAGAACAGCTCGACAGAGCTTGCTAACGGTGTCATCGTGACGCAACCCTAGTAAGGAACTGGAAACGGGCGCTGGCTGCGATCGCCGCAACCAACGCCCGTTTCTTTACTGCCAATCTTCCATCGCTGATGCTGCGAGAGAAATTGCGTTAGAAATTCAACTCGGCGCCAACCTGATACCTGCGCGCATCGCTCACGACGCAGCCAGGCGTCCCGTAGGCGGTATCCTTTGGGTTTCCGGTATTGAAGCAACCGAAATTGTTGTGATTGGTGGCGTTGAAGACATCCAACGTGAGTCCGATCGCCGTCATCGATCTCCCAAAGCTCGGGAAATCCTTCCGAAGGCGCATGTCCAGGTCCTGATAAGGGAAAGTGCCCGGGGGCGAGAAACCGCCGCGGAGGAACGGATCGGCTGCATACGCCGCCGGACTACAGAAACGCCCGCAACCAGCGTCAACCCTTACCTTCCCACCCAACGTCAACAGACCCGACCACTGTATTCCAAAGAAGTACGGAATATCGGTGATCCAGTTGGATACGATACGCATCTTTTCATCATTGGACGCGTGCTTCGGAATCGCCGCGGCGAATGGGAAGTCGAACGTATCACCCTGATTATCGATACCCTGAAGCCAACGACGGGCCATTGTTACAGCGACGCCCGCGCCCCAACCAAGCGCTTCGAGCGAAGGACGCTTGTAAGGCCGATCCAATGTCAGATTTACCGCGTGATACCACGTCTTCCCGTCGTTGGAGGAATAGATGATCGCCGCGTACCCGTGCTGCGACCAATCGAATGACTGCGGCTTGCAGCAGGTAAATCCATCCGCGTTCAATGAGTCGTTGGCGAGCCCCAGGCTGAACAAATCCTTGCTGGTTTGGTCGGCGTAGCTGACAGACCCGACGAAATCGCCAAACAACTGCCGGACTCCAATACTCCACTGCCTGGATTGAGGAATCTTGAACTGGTTGTCGATGAGCCACAGCTCCGGTTTGCCCGAAGTGTGCGCGAGTTGATCCAGAGTCGCCTTGTCAGCGGTGAGATAGGAATCATTCCACGCCACCTCGCTACCGAGTGGCGCCTGGCCCTTGGGCGCGAATGTGATCTGAAACGTGGGGTGGGTGATCTTTTGCTTTTCGTCGATCGCTACGTCAAATGGGATTCGATCGTAGTAGAGACCCCAGCCGCCAAAGATCGTGGTTCTGGCCGCTTTGTCCACAGAGTATGAGAAACCAAATCGCGGCTGAAATGCACCCTTGAACGGTTTACGATTGTTGCCTGTGCCGATGTAGCGATTGAGGTCAAGCGGGGTGGCCAGGTTGGCTGCGTAACGTCTCAGCGTGTCGGCGCCGGCCGGGTCCGTCACATGACCACTGTTCAACATATTGGTCTCGTAATCCCAGCGGACTCCAAGATTGAGCGTCAACTGCTTCACCGGACTCCAGTCATCCTGGATGTAGCTGCCAATTTCCTTGTTATTGGCCTTCAGGAAGGGATCGCCAGTTCCATATCGCAGCTGGAACGGAGAAGCGTAGTTGTAGACCTGAGGACCGAAGCCGACATCGCGCACGTCCTGGTACTGGAACTGAGGAGTTGCGTCGTTGTTCTTGTCCACGTCGTAGGTCGGAAAATCTAGGCTGACGCCGCCCTTTATGACGTGCTCTCCTGCAAGCTGAAATCCGGTATAGGTGAGATCGTCGCGGAGGCTCGGACCTTTCTGGACGTATTCCTGCTGCGATGTAAAGCCGCCGATCTCGTAACAGCAACTAGTTGGATAGATGTAGAGTCGGTGCGGTTCCCCGGGAGTGTTCGGGCTGAAGCCACGATGGAAGTGGGTGTAGCTCAATAGCGCTTCGTTGAGCCACGGGCCGCTGAAGATATTGTACTTGGCCTGCACAGCCGTGTTGTAGTTGTGGTTATTGCTGGCCGATGCAAAGGCGAGGTTGCCGCCAAAATCACGGATGTCCGTCTCGTGACGGTTACTGAAGCTGAGTTCCGCAGAAGACTTGTCGTTGATCTCGGCGCTCAACTTCCCAAACCATAGCGATTCCTTGAACGGTGACTGGAAATTGCCATTGTACTGAGTGAGGTTCACCGTGTCGAGCGCTGGAAATCCCGCCGGCGGTGGCAAGATGCTCACTCGATTTCCGCGGTTCTGAATGTTCCCTTCGTACGACCCAAAAAAGTGGATCTTGTCCTTCACGATCGGACCGCCGATGCTGAGCGCACTTAGAGTCCGATTGTACTGGGGTATCACGTACGGGTTGCCGGCTTTGAGCGCCGCGGCCTTGTCTTTCCGCTGAAACGTATCGAGCTGTACCATCGACGCGTTCTGATAACCGATCAAAGCGTTGCCGCTCCAGGTGTTGCCGCCGGATTTCGTCGTGGCCGTAATTACCGCGCTCGTCGCCTTTTGGTATTCGGCCTTGAAATTCTGGGCGATGACGCGGTATTCCTGCACCGCATTGCGCGGGAAAGGATTACCGCGACTCGCGTCCTGACCAACGATGCCGCCCTGCGTCAGATCGTTCTTGAAGCTCGTACCATCGATGAAGAGGTTCACCGAGGCCGGAGCCTGACCGCCGGCGGTCACAGTTCGGAACTGTGTACTCACGCGGTCTTCGGTCACCGTAACTCCCGGCGCGAGCGCGGCCAGATCGAGGAAGTTACGGCTCGGTGTTGGAAGCTTCGCTATCTGCGCCTGCGTCACGTTCGTAGCGCTCTCTGAGGTGCGTGTCTCGATTCCGGTCGTCGCTGTAACTACCTGGGTCTCGAGCTGTGCCGCCTGTGTCGCCAGCGCAAAATCCTGCTGCTGCGTCGTGCCAATCTGTACTACTACCGTGCGAGACTGCGGAGCGTTTCCGATTCGCCGCACATTGATGTCGTACGTACCCGGGACCAGTCCGACAAGAGTGTAGTCGCCGGCATCATTCGACAGCGCGTTTCTCGTCACGCCTGAGTTCGTGTTCCGAGCTACGATTTGCGCGCTTGGGATCGGCGCACCGTTGTCTCCCGTCACGGTACCGCGAATCGTCCCGGTGGTGTTTTGCGCGACCAGATTCCTGCCCGCAAAACAGAGGAGTCCGAGAACGACACTCAATGTCCGCATAAAGTGTCTGAATTCCCACTTCCTGATGTTCATGTACGTCTCCTGAAGGTGTTGTTCCAATCGGTTGGTATCCGTTTCGTCTTGCTTCAAATCGGGATAGAGTCCCTCTTGAGCGTTCTCGGTGGCGGCCGTTCCGCGGGCTCTCCGCCCGTCGACCGCCGGATGACAAGCTCCGTCGACACTCGCTCGCGCCGACGCGCATGATCGTTCTTGTGCGTCACTCCGTGCAGCAGCATCTCAACCGCCCGAGCCCCGAGCTCGCAAATCGGCACATGCACCGAGGAGAGCGGCGGATCCATGAAGCGCGCGAGCGGAATGTCGTCGAAACCGGCGACCGCCATGTCCTCAGGCACCCGCACGCCCGACTCGCGCAGAGCACTCAAGGCTCCGATCGCCATCGAGTCGTTCGCCGCGAAAATCGCTGTCGGACGCTTGCGCATTGCGAGAAGCTCTAACGTGGCCGCGTAACCGCCTGCTTCGGTGAAATCGCCTTCTCGCTCGAGCGCGCCGTCCGGAGCGATTCCAGATTCCCGCAGCGCCACACGGTATCCGCGCAACCGCTCGGCGGCATCATAGTTTCGAGGCGAGCCCTTGATGATCGCGATGCGCGTATGACCTTTGGCAACGAGATCGCTTACCATCTCACGCGCTCCGCGAGAATTCTGGATGGTGAGCGAGTCGACCTCATTCCCCCTCGACACCGAGCACAGCAGGACCACCGGAATAGTGCTCGGCAAATTCAATAGCGATTCGGCATCGAGGTCCGGCGACATCACCACTGCACCGTCGACGCGCCCCCGCATCGCCCTCATCGCGGTCTCGATTCCGGTCTTGTCAGCGTAAGACCTCGAGATCAGCAGATGGAATCCGTGCCGCTGTGCCGTGCTGTCCATGCCGCGAATGACTTCGGAAAAGAATT
>JBOHTC010000026.1:0-5045 GCA_050733495.1 Gemmatimonadaceae bacterium
GAATCACCGCGCCGGCAATCTGGATGAAGATGCTGGCGGAGATGTAGGGCATGATGCCGAGGGCGAACACCGTCGCGCGCGAGAGACCGCCCCCGACGAACAGGTCGTACATGCCGAGCAGGCCGCCCTGTCCCTTGTTCGCGAAGAAATCCGTCAACGCCACGACGTCGACGCCGGGGGCAGTGACGTGCGCTCCAATCCTGTAGATCACGAGACACAGGAGCGTGAACATGATCTTGTCCCGCAACTCCGGCGTGTTGTAGATGTTGCTTACTGCCGCCGCTGGGGCTGATTGAGCCATTAGTTCTCTACCCGGCCTCCGGCCGCTTCGATTTTCTGACGAGCGCCTGCGCTCATCCTTATTCCACGCACCGTGACGCCCTTCGAGGCGTCGCCGTTGGCGAGAAGCTTGGCGGGTCCTTTGCCTTTGCGGATCAATCCCGCTTCCGTCAGAGTCTCTTCCGTCACTTCCGCACCATCGGGCAGCCGGGCAAGATCGTCAAGACTGACGACCTGGTGCTCTACCCGAAAGATATTCGTAAACCCGCGCTTCGGGATGCGCCTCGTGAGCGGCATCTGGCCGCCCTCGAACTGGGGTTTTCCACCACCCGGCCCGTGATGGCCGGAGCGCGCCTTGATTCCCTTGTTGCCCTTGCCCGACGTTTTGCCGGTGCCCGAGCCCGGGCCGCGCCCGAGTCTCTTGCGATTCCGGTGCGAGCCAGGGGCCGCGACGAGATTGTGAAGGCCGATGCGCTCGACCGTTCCGCCAGCGGAACCCTTCGAGCGAGCCGTACGCGTTGTCTTGTTTGCCACTCGTTATCCCTCTACCGGCGTCACTTCGACCAGGTGACGCACGTGCTTGATCTGTCCGCGCAAGGCAGGTGAGTCCTGCTTGACGACTTCAGCCTGGTGATTTCGGAGACCCAGTGCTTCGAGCGTCCGGCGCATCCGCCATGAGTGGCCGATCGCGCTTCTCACCTGCTTGATCCGAACTTTTCCTTCAGTGATGGTTTCCTTCGGGGTCGTCTTCGGACCGCTGGTGTTCCACCACACGTGTGTTCTAGGCATGTGCCACCGCCTCCTTCGATTTTGCGCGCGAGCGATAACCGATGCTCGACACCTCGAGCCCGCGCTCGCGTGCGATCTGCTCCACCGTCGTTAGCTGTTGCAGACCATTTAGTGCGGCCAGCACCATGTTGTGCGGATTGGTCGAACCGAGACTCTTGGTGAGGATGTCCGCGATACCCGCGCACTCCATGATCGCGCGCACGGCGCCACCTGCAATCACACCCGCTCCCGGCGCCGCCGGCTTCATCAGAACTCGTCCCGCGCCGTGAGATCCCACGACTTCATGCGGAATAGTCCCGCCCGTCATTGGGATGCTCACCATGTTCCGGCGAGCTCCATCGACCGCCTTACGGACGGCTTCAGAAACTTCGTTCGCTTTGCCAGTAGCGAAACCGACGCGGCCCTGGCCGTCGCCGACAGCGACGAGAGCGTTGAACGAGAAGCGACGACCGCCCTTGACGACCTTCGCCACGCGATTGATCGCGATTACGTTCTCGACGAGCTCGCTTCCGCCGTCACCGCGTCCGCCATCACGGTCGCGACCCTTGCCTTCTCGCCGCCCGCCGCCTCGCTGCCCGCCTTGTCCTTCACCTCGGGGCCCACCGCCTTGGCCGCCGCCCGGTCCGCCGCGACCGCGCCCGCCGCCGCCACCAGGACCGCCGCGTCCACCACCGCCTCGTCCGCCACGCCCGCCGGCACCGCCACCACTACGCGCGCTGCCGCCACTGCGTGGGCGCTCCGGCGCTGCTGCCTCGGGCGCCGCCGCTTCTGAATTCTCGTTTTCCGCCATTTATTAAAACTCCAACCCGCCCTCGCGGGCTCCGTCGGCCACACCCTTCACGCGGCCGTGATATTTGTACCCAGCTCTGTCGAATACGACCCGCGTCACGCCGGCATCCTTTGCCTTCGCTGCGAGCCGCTTCCCCACCTCGACCGATCTCTCGGTCGGCTTTCCCTCTAGACCCGAATCCGTCACCGTCATGATCGTGCGCTGCGCGGTGTCATCCACGAGCTGCGCATAGATGTGCTTGATCGAACGATATACGACCAATCGTGGCATGCTCGCGGTCCCGCTGACTTTCTTCCTCAGGCGGAAATGACGACGCGTTCGAAGCTGGTCGCGCGACTTCGGTCTGGCCATCTTCGGCATTACTTACCTCCCGCCTTGCCGGCCTTCCGCCGGATCTGCTCTCCAACGTACTTGATTCCCTTGCCCTTGTACGGCTCGGGCGGTCTGATGCTCCGGATCTCGGCCGCGACCTGACCAACCACTTCCTTGTTCGCGCCCTCGATCACGATCGACGTTGGCTGCGGAGCCGTGAGCTTGATCCCCTTCGGTGCTTCATACTTCACCGGGTGCGAAAAGCCGAGCGCGAGCTGAAGTCCGTACGGGCGCTGATCCGCCTTGTACCCGACGCCAATGAGCTCGAGCTCCTTCCTGAATCCCTTCGTCACACCCTCGACCATGTTCGCTATCAAAGTGCGGCTCAAGCCGTGGAGCGCCTTGTGGAGATCTTCGTCGGACGGACGCTCGACCAGGATCTTGTCGTCCTTGAGACTCACCTTCATAGCCGGGTGCAGCTCGCGCTCCAGCTCACCTCTAGGACCTTTCACGCTAACCTTGTTCCCCTGAATGGTCGCGGTGACTCCTTTGGGGATCGCGACCGGATGCTTTCCAATTCGTGACATCGCTCTATTCTCCTTACCAGACCAGAGCGAGGAGCTCGCCGCCGGTTCGTGCCTGCCGTGCCTGACGATCGGACATCACACCCTGCGAGGTGCTGAGGATCGCCATGCCGAGCCCATTGCGGACGCGCGGGATTTCCGCGACCGCCACGTACTTGCGAAGCCCCGGCGTCGAGACGCGACGCATCTCGCGAATCACCGGCTGGCCCCCCTGCGCGTACTTGAGGACGACGCGAAGCGTCTGCCTGCCGTTTTCGTTGTCGAGCGTCTTGTAGTCCTGAATGAAGTTGTTCTCCTTCAGGATCTTCGCGATCTCCACCTTGAGCTTCGAGACCGGCATGTCCACTCGGCGGTGCTTCGCCCCACAGGCGTTGCGAATGCGCGTGAGCATATCGGCTATCGGATCGGTCATACTCATTTAATTCATTTTCCTCGTTCTACCGTATCCCAACCAAAAGTTCGCAGTTCGGACGCGTAGAAATGAATGGGTTACCAGCTCGCCTTGCGGACGCCCGGGATGTAGCCCGAGAGCGCCAGGTCTCTGAAACAGATTCTGCAGATGCCGAATTTCCTGAGGAAGGCGCGCGACCTTCCGCACCTCTGACAGCGGTTGTGCTGCCGCACCCCGAACTTCGGCTTCCGCTTGCTCTTCTCCACCATGGCTTTTCTCGCCATTACCCGTCTCTCTCTCTAAGAATTGGTTCGCAGTTCATGGCGTTGGACCACTACTGCTGCTGCGTGATGATCGGCTTGTCGTCGCCGCGGAAAGGCATCCCGAGCTCGCGCAGAAGCGCGAAAGCCTGATCGTCCTTCCTGGTCGTGGTGACGAAAGTGATGTCCATCCCGTGGATCTGCTCGACCATGTCGTAGTTGATCTCCGGGAAGATCATCTGCTCCTTGACGCCAAGCGTGTAGTTCCCGCGTCCGTCGAACGAGCGCGTGTTGACGCCGCGGAAATCTCGAATGCGCGGGATCGCGACCGTAACGAATCGGTCGAGAAACTCCCACATCCGCGCGCCGCGAAGGGTAACCGCGGCGCCGATCTCCTGCCCCTGCCTCAGACCGAAGTTGGCGATTGATTTCTTCGCCTTCTTCTTCACGGGCCGCTGGCCAGTGATGATACTCAGCTCGAATACCACTGTATCGAGAACCTTCGGGTTCTTGATAGCTTCGCCGACGCCGCAATTGATCACGATCTTCTCGAGCGTCGGGATCTGGTGCGTGTTGGTGAAGCCGAACTGGGATTTCAGCCGGTCGCGTACGGTTTTCTCGTAATACAGACGAAGGCGCGGCGGTGGAACCGGAAGATCCTTCCCGGCGTGCTCGGCCTGGGTCTGCTGCTGGACCTCGCGCTTCTTGCCCTGTTTTTTCTCTTTGGTTGCCATTTATCTGATCCTCGCTCAGCGCACCCGGGGAATCGCTTCCCCGTTTCTGACGCCGACGCGCTCTTTGGTTCTGCGCTGTTCCTGATGCGTGCCATCGGTCGTGGTGATCACGGTTCTCGTACGCGTCGGCGCGCCGGACTTGGGATCGAGCAGCATGACGTTCGACGCGTGCACCGACGCCGGCGCTTCCCGAATCCCGCTCTGCTCGTCAGCCGTCCGCGCCTTCCGATGCATCTTCACCAGGTTGATGCCTTCGATGAGGACGCGACCAGTCTTCAGATACACTCGAAGAATCTTGCCTTCCTTGCCTTTGTCCTCCCCGCGCATCACGCGAACGGTGTCACCCTTCGACACGTGCACGTTCTGCCGCTTCGCGTTCTCGGCGTGGCGCGCGTGAAGCCGCGTCTTCGCGGTCTTTCTGTATTTCAGGACTCTCACTTTACAACACCTCTGGAGCGAGGGAGACGATCTTCATGTACTTCTTCTCGCGGAGCTCGCGCGCCACGGGTCCGAAGATGCGCGTCGCCCGCGGCTCTCCCTGTTCGTTGATTATTACGACCGCATTCTCGTCGAAGCGGATGTAGGAGCCGTCCTTACGGCGCGTCTCCTTTGCCGTGCGCACGACTACGGCGCGCGCGACATCCGACTTTTTCACAGTCCCATTTGGCAGCGCGTTCTTGACGGCGACGATCACGACGTCCCCGAGCGCTGCGTAGCGCCGGCGCGTTCCGCCCAGGACGCGGATCACGAGCGCCGTCTTCGCGCCCGAGTTATCCGCAACCTTGACCACCGATTCCTGCTGGATCACTGGTCGTCTCCGTTAACGTGCACGTTCGATGATCTCGACCACGCGCCACCGCTTGTCCTTCGACAAGGGCCGGGTCTCCATGATGCGGACGGTGTCGC
>JBOHTC010000027.1:0-1559 GCA_050733495.1 Gemmatimonadaceae bacterium
GCGACGACCTGGCCGGGCAACCAGGACATCAACTACCTCAACTACAACGGCAGCGGCCAGTCGTACGTCACCCTGTGGCGCAACCTGGCGGTCAACGAGACGATGACGTACTACGATGCGTACCTCGGCGACACGCTCACGGCCAACAACCTGACCGTCAACGTGGGCGTCCGGTACGACGACCAGAAGGGCTTCAACGCTCCTTCGGGCGCACCCGCCAACAATTCGGCGTGCGACCCGAGCCAGTCCTTCTCGCTCACGAATCCCTGCATTCCGGCCCTTCAGTATCCCGGCGGCACGTCCGAGATCCACTTCAAGGACTGGGAGCCCCGCGTCGGCGTGACGTACGCTCTCGGAGCTCAGAAAGGGACGCTTCTGCGAGCCTCCTACGCGAGGTTTGCGGACCAGTTGGGAAGCGGCAACGTCAGCTTCGACAACCCGGTCGGTTACACGTTCATGCAGTACCCCTTCACGGATACGAACCACAACGGCCTGGCGGACCCGGGCGAGCTCGGACCGGTTTACTTCTATTCCGGCATCGACCCGAGCAATCCCAATTCGCTCAGCTCGCCGAACAAGATTGCTTCCAACCTGAAGAACACGAAGACCGACGAGTTCATGTTCGGGGTGGATCACCAGATCCTTCCGGAGTTGGTGGCCGGCGTGACCTACACCCACCGCCATCGTTCGGACTACATCAACACGAACTACATCGGCGTCAGCGCTTCCGACTTCGTGCTCGATCCGAGCCGGAGCGGCCTCAACGCGTATGACCAGCAGGGCAACGTCATCGGCAAGACGGGCAACTACTACGACTTCATCGCCCCGGCGGGTTTCAACGGTGGATTGATCCTCGGCAACGATTCCGGCTACACGACCGACTACAACGGGGTCGAGCTGCAGTTGACCAAGAGGCTCTCGAACCGCTGGATGGCGCATGCTTCGGCCGCGTACACCGACTGGAAACAGAAGGTGTCCGGCAGCAACGCCTGTCTCGGCTCGGCGACGAGCTGGAAGGGCCCCACGAACGTGCTGACCTCCGGCGGCGCGAGCTGCGCGGACGGAGTCCAGGAGTTCCAGCAGTCCCTCGGCTCGGGCTCGAAGACCGACGTGTTCTTGAGCTCGAAGTGGCAGTTCAACATCAGCGGCATGTACCAGCTTCCCCTGAACTTCAACATCGCCGCGAACCTGTTCGGCCGCCAGGGATATCTCCTTCCCTATTACGCCTCCGTCTCGGGCGGAGACGTGGGCGCCTCTCTGGGGTCCCGCAACGTCATCGTGGGAAACAGCGACAACAATCGCCTGAAGAACCTGTACCAGCTCGATCTGCGAGTTGAGAAGGTCATGCCTCTCTTCCAGAAGGCGGACCTGACGCTCTCGATCGATATGTTCAACTCCCTGAACAGCGACACGGTGCTTCAGCAGGCCGCTCAGCTTCAGCGGACGACTCCTTGCGGCGCGGCCAATGCGGCTGTGAGCTGCCCGGGCAAAGGTAACCGGGTCGAGGAGCGGGAGAGCCCGCGTGTTCTCCGCTTCGGAGCTCGCTTGAGCTTCTAGCC
>JBOHTC010000028.1:0-1651 GCA_050733495.1 Gemmatimonadaceae bacterium
GTATGCGCTGGCGCAGTACATATACTCACTGCAGCCGCCTCCAAACCCGAACCTAGCAGCCCGTGGCAGAAGTGAGTCTGTTTCAGGCGGCGATGCCGAGAGGAGTTACCTGAAATATGCCGGTAACGTTGGCGATATTGTCGATGTAAAGCGAACTTTGCGGCGCAAAGTAGATAGACGATCGCCTGATCGCTCTTGAAGTCAGCCTGAGCCACCAGAAATGGCGTGCGAAAAGCCTAAAGAGCTGCAAAGAAAGCCCCTGTAACCGCCGGGGCTTGCCCACTCCCAGGGTCTTCCGCAGAATCAGCGAGAGATTGAACGCGGCTCCATGCACCAGCAGTCGCTTCAGAATGTTGGCCCGCCCTTGCAGGTGTACTCGTCGCATTCCCCCGGTCTCGTACATATGGGCGAAGGTCCTCTCGGTCAGTTCGCTCCGCAGTTTTTGCAGCCGCTTGTTGCGGTCTCCCCGCACCCGCCGCCGATTCTCATACGTCAGCTTCTGTTCTTCCGCCTTCCCCTCACCCTGCCAGTTTCGCCGTCCCCGCTCTGGCTCCGGGATGTAACTCCGGACTTCCCGCTCGTGAAGGTCCGTCAGCACGGCGCCACTGTGATAGCCCTTGTCGGCGACCACCTCTTCCACTCCCTGCTCATTGATTTCGCGCGCCGCTGTCTGTGCTTCTTCCAGCGTTTTGCGGATCGTAGTCGTATCGCCCTCATTGGCCGGTTGCAGCGTCACCGCCAGCAGCGCTCCGCTGGTCAGATCCACGGCGTGCTCCGCCTTGTGCGCCAGGTGCGTGCGCCCATCCTTCATCTTGGTGATCCGCGCATCCGGATCGCTGGGGCTCATCCACTCTTGATTCGACCCCTTCTTCTTGCGCTTCCGATCCAGTCGCGCCAACTGCTCGCGCGTCGGATTCTCCATTCCCGCAGCCTTGGCCAACTCCTTCAGATAGTCGTTGTAGCCCTGACCGTTATCCCGCCGCACGATGCTCTTCAGCGCCGCGTTTGCCTCCAACGTGGTGGCGTCAATCGAGACGGTTCGCCCGCTCACCAATCCCTTTTCCGTGAGAATCTTCAGCACCCAGCGGAAGATTGCTTTGTGCGTCTCCAGCCAATACAAACGGCGCGTGCGCGAAATCGTGGAATGGTCCGGCGTTGCCTCATCCAGCGCGTAGCCCAAGAATTTACGTAACGACAGGGAGTCGGCCGTCCGCCATGCGATCCCTCGCTCTGAGTCCAGTCCCTCGAAGTAGCCGATCAGCAGTGACCGAAAGTAGACGCCCGGCGCCATGCTCGGCCGGCCATAGGGGCTATCCTTGTAGAACTTCTGGCACAGGCGCTCCACCTTGGCGTCGAACTTGTGCTCATCGAGAATCTGATTCAGCCGGTCGTAGAAAGCATTCGCTGGGGTTTCAACCACGTCCCTGGTCGCGATCCACAGATCCTGCTGCCGCTCCCGTTTCCGCCGCGTTCCCATCGCCATGTCCTATAGACGTTCGAAACATTTCCTAGGTCACATGTTTTGGGCAACAATCTGACTATTACCACGGGCTGCTAGGCGGCCCGGGTACGGCGGCTCCGGGAAGGATTACTTATACGGGAGTCACTCTTGACCTTGTGATTCGCGGCGCCTACGATGTTAAGTCCTATC
>JBOHTC010000029.1:0-1848 GCA_050733495.1 Gemmatimonadaceae bacterium
GGACTCGCGATCTGGTACGCTCGCGCCGCATGGAGCCCCTGACGAACGCCACGCGCGGGCGTGCAGGTCGCCGGGGCGTGGCGGATCGTGGCGCTACGATCGCATCGGCCTCAGCGTCCTACTCACGCAGAACAAAGGAACGCCGCCGTGTTATCCTCGGCCCAGGCCGGCCCCGGGTCGATCCAGAAAGTTCTATAAGGGCCCGCCGTACAATTATCGCGCTTTCTGGGGCGCGCCGCCGGCATGCTTCGCGCCTCGCGCATGAGCGCAGCGTGACGCGGTTTCTTATGATCGAGCAAACTGGATCTTCGACGAACTTCCCCGGGAGGGAGTTGCGCCGGGCCTGCGGAGGCCGTTCGATGGAGTCGTGGCCAGCCGGTATCCCGAACGCGAGGCAGAGGTTCGCGGGCGCTTCCAGCGGATCGCAAGCACGCTCGATGAGCCCGCGTTGAGGCTGTTCGCGGCCAACGAGGCGCTCGGCTTCCCGTACGGAGGGATCGCGGCGGTCGCCCGTGCTACCGGCGTTGCAAAGAGCACCATCAAGCGTGGAATCGCCGAACTGAAGCATCCTGGGACGCTTCCGCCGAAGGGTCGTCAGCGTCGTCCGGGGGCTGGGCGGCCGCGGCTCACGTCGAAGGATCCGGGGCTCCTGCCGGCCCTCAAGGACCTGATCGAGCCGGCAACACGAGGCGATCCGGAGGCGCCACTGCTCTGGACGTCGTTGAGCGCCGCGAAGCTCGCGGCGACGCTCACGGAGGCAGGCCATCCGGTGAGCGCCGACACGGCGGCTGACCTCGTGAAGAAGGAGGGCTTCACGCTGCAGGGGACGCGCAAGGTGCTGGAGGGCGAGGACCACCCGGATCGGGACGCGCAGTTCCGGCACATCAACGAGGTGGCGAAGAGCTTCATGGACGATGGCCTGCCCATGATTTCCGTCGACACGAAGAAGAAGGAGCTCGTAGGGAACTACGCGAACCGCGGCCGTGAATGGCACGCGATGGGCGACGGGCCCGACGTGCTGACGTACGACTTTCCAAACGGAGTTCCGAAGGCGGTCCCGTATGGCGTCTATGACGTGGCCCGTAACACCGGGTGGGTAAGCGTTGGAACCTCGGGCGACACCGCCGAGTTCTCCACCGCAACGATCGGGCGTTGGTGGACTCACATGGGGAAGGCGGCCTACCCCCATGCGAAGGCGCTGTTGATCACGGCGGACTGCGGCGGAAGCAACGGCTACCGACTCCGACTCTGGTTCTTGAGCCTTCAGAGGCTCGCGGACGAGACGGGCCTCGCGATAACCGTCGCTCACTTTCCACCTGGAACCAGCAAATGGAACAAGATCGAGCACCGGATGTTCAGCCTGATCTCCATGAACTGGCGCGGGAGGCCGCTTGTGTCGTATGAAACGATCGTCGAGCTCATCGGCAAGACGACGAGCACAAAGGGCCTGGAGATCCGGTGCGAACTGGATACCGGGACGTATGAAACAGGCCGGCGCGTGAGCGATGAGGAGCTGGACGCTGTGCGCCTCGAGCGGTGGGATGACTTCCACGGCGAGTGGAACTACACGGTCTTCCCGCATGCTGCATGACACGAGACGGATCGATATTTTGGCGGCGGGCCCTTACCGCGATGGTGACCCCGGAACCTTGACCGACCCCCTCGACGGCTGGTGGGACGTGTCGGCAAGCAATTGCTATGCCATCGACATTGACGGGATGACCGAGGTTCCGGAGATCTACTATCGAAGCCATTCCAGGACGCCGTGCGAAGTGAATGCACCACAGACCATGTCGATCACGTGCGCTGGAGTCGACAACAATGGGAACCCCGCGATGTACCTGGCAC
>JBOHTC010000030.1:0-3568 GCA_050733495.1 Gemmatimonadaceae bacterium
TCGAGGATCCGGCGACCGGTCAACCATCAGGTTGACGCGCTCGCATCGACCTGAAGACGCACCGCCTGCGGCGAACGTCGCAGGACAAAAATGGCGTGCACCGCCCCGAAAAAAGGTTCGCCGGTACGCAGCCGAGCACTCGTAATCCAACAATTCATGACACCACGACCGCACCGGTCCGCGCCAGCACATAGCGCGCACCGCCATGTCGCCCCGATACATCGCGGGCCACAGGCAATGTCTCAAACCGCTTTAGCAACACCGCACCACGCTCCCAACGCCTGCCTCCTCATCGACTTCGACAACGTCACGCTAGGCGTTCGCTCCGATCTTCAGACGGAGCTGAAGAATCTCCTCTCCTCAGACATCGTAAAGGGAAAAGTCGCCGTCCAGCGCGCGTACGCCGACTGGCGACGCTATCCGCAGTACGTCGTCCCGCTCACCGAGTCGTCGATCGACCTCATCTTCGCGACTGCTTACGGATCGGCGAAGAAAAACGCCACCGACATCCGGCTCGCCATCGACGCGATGGAGCTCGTATTCAGTCGCCCCGAGATCGGAACCTTCATTCTCCTCTCCGGCGATTCCGATTTCTCGAGCCTCGTCATCAAGCTCAAGGAATACGGCAAGTACGTGATCGGCGTCGGAATCCGCGAATCGTCCAGCGATCTGCTCGTCCAGAATTGCGACGAGTACTACAGCTACAACGCCCTCGCCGGACTGGTGAAATCCGGCGAGGAAGAAGTCGTCAAGCATGATCCGTGGGATCTGGTTACAGAGGCGATAACGCGTATGAAGCGAAACGGCGACGTCATGCGCGCCGATCGCCTCAAGCAGGTGATGCAGCAGATCGACAACTCGTTCGACGAAAAGAACCTCGGCATGTCCAAGTTCTCGCGCTTCGTCTCCGAAGCCGCGCACCGCGGGTTGCTGACGCTCACCAAGCTCGAGAACGGACAATTCGAAGTAGGCCCACCGCGCGCGCCCGGCACCGCCGTTCCCACGGAATCCGTCGCTGAGACGCCGGCTCCGCGAGCTGCTCACGCTCACGAAGAAGGTGAGAGTGGGGAGCGGTCTCGACGGGGCAGGAGAGGCGGAAGAGGTCGCGATCGCGATGGACGCGGACAACGGCCCGCACCATCCCAGCCGCATGCCCGCGTCGAAGCGGAGGAAACTCCAGCCGCGGAAGCTCCTCGCGCCGCTCCATCGACGAATGGCGACGCGGTCGGCTCAAGCGGACTCCGACTCACTCGCGAGGACGCGTTCAATCTCGTTCGCCGCGCGGTGGGAACCGACGGCCCGTCCCGCGCGAGTCAGGTTCGCGCGATAGCGCGGGAGCTTCTAGGTCGCGACAGCGAGAGCTTGAGCGAGCGCAATTTCCTGCGGATTCTACAGGACGCGCACGACGCTGACCTCGTCGATCTTCGTCGTCGCGGCAGCGACTACGAAGTCGCACCGGCAGCCCCGGCGACTCCCGTGAGCGATCAGCTCGCCGCAACCGAGGCGCCGAAGCTGGTTGCTCCAGCCGCTCCGTCGACTCCGACCGGAATGGGAGCGAGAAGTGCCCCACCCTCCCGAGGTCGCGGACGCGGTGCGATTGGCGCCCGTGTCGGCGCGCTCCCGCCACATCTCCTTTCGATTGGAGTGGTCGAGACGGCTCGCCCGGCATCTTCTCCGGTCGCGTTCGAGCCGGTTGAAGACCAAAGCGTCACCGATGTGCCACTCATCGGTGAGGACGCGCTCTCCGCGCCGGAAGAGCAGCCCGCCGCGCCCGCAAGGAAGCGAGGCCGCGCCGATTCGAAGACCCGGCGCACCCGAAAGCCCGCAGCAGCCGGCGATGCAGAGAAGGCATCGCCGCGCCGGAGCGCTCGCAAGAGTCGCAGCAAGACGGCGGGCAGCGAGTAGCGTGCGAAGGCCTGATGTCTCGAGCACAGCGGACTCGGTTTCGAGTCTCCTTGGCTCGAGACCGCGGTCCCGCTTTCGCCGCGGCCGCATCATTCCACAGAGCTTCTACGATCGCGAGACCGAGATCGTCGCCCGCGACATGCTGGGCACTGTTCTCGAATGCGAAACGCCGGAAGGCGTCGCGAGCGGAATCATCGTCGAGACCGAGGCGTACCTGGGCGAGCACGACCTCGCCTGCCACGCTGCGGCTGGACGCACCGCCCGCACAGAGTCGCTCTACGGTCCGCCCGGAATTTCCTACGTCTACTTCATCTACGGCATGTATTGGTGCTTCAACGCCGTGACGCGCGAGGAAGGATTGCCAAGCGCAGTCCTGGTTCGAGCACTGGAGCCGCTCGATGGAATTGCGCTCATGCACAAGCGTCGTCCTCACGTGACTAACAGCGTGGATCTGACGAACGGCCCTGGAAAGCTTTGCACGACACTCGGGATCACCGGCGCAATGACCGCAAAACCACTGCAGCGAAAACCACTGGTGATTCGTGAGGGCGAGTCCATCCCCGACGACCTGGTCGACACCACCACCAGAATCGGAATCACCCGCTCGGCCGACTGGCCGCTTCGTTGGGTAGTCCGCGGAAATAAGTTCGTTTCGCGCGGCAGGGTCTCGGGATAGGCCCTCGGCGTTGAGTGGACGCCGAGACAGAAGTCGACATCCCTCTTTCCATCGCGCCGGGCTCCTAGCCAGAATCCAGGAGCCCGGCGCGAGTATCAAAGCTCCTAGCCAAGCTGCTGCAAAGCTTGTAGCTGCCCGCTTATGTATTGAAGATGCCAGTGAGCTAAGGAGCCTCGACGCCGAGGCCCAAAAAAAAACGACCCCTTTCGGGGTCGTTCGCTCTTATCGCCAGGTGCGCCGAAAGCTGCTAATCCCGATCGACGGAGCTTCCAAAGTTGTAACGAATGCCGAATTCGAAGAACGAAAGCACGCTGCTGAGAAGGAACTCCGAATTGCTCGGCAGAAGAGTCTCCTGCGCGAAGATCGCCGCACGCTTTGTCTGGATCTGCACGCCGCCCATACCTAGAACCGCTCCGCGGCTGCGCATCGATTCGACTTGATCCAGGAAGCCGTTGCTCGGGAAAGTGTTCGCGGTGTCAACGAATACGCGCGCCCTGCCAAGCACTGCGATCATGTAGCCGACGCCCGCGTACGGAGTGATGCCTCCGAAATGCTTCGGAAACGCCAGAGCGGCGAAGCTGATTCGCCTCATGTCGTTCACTCGAACCGTGCGCTGGAGAGTGTTGGACGCAGCATCGAACACCTCGACGTCGCGCTGAAAGATGGATTGGTCCCCTGATACGTAGAGCCCGCCCCGCGTGCGCGTGATGAGCCAGTCGATACCCATGTTGGCGGTCGACGTGGCCCCGAGGCCTGGCCCGGAGAAAGTGTTGATTCCGGCTTTCGCTCCCCAAAACCAGGAGTTGTCGAAGTTCCGCATCTCCTGCGCGTTCACGCTGGCGGAAAGGACCAGCGCGGCGACCATCGCCACGGCAACTGCTCTGTGCTTCTGCATGAAAGGCGTCCCCTAGATTATGCCTAGCTTAGTCCCGACGGTCTTGAAGGCCGCGATGGCCTGATCGAGATCGTCCCGTGAATGGGCGGCAC
>JBOHTC010000031.1:0-5709 GCA_050733495.1 Gemmatimonadaceae bacterium
GGTTATAACTTTATCGCGCAAACCGCTTTAGCGGTAGGGAAGTGGGCCCTGCAGGACTCGAACCTGCGACCGTCGGATTATGAGTCCGCTGCTCTAACCGACTGAGCTAAGGGCCCCGCAAGCTGGCGGAAAAGATAATGTCATGCGCGAGACCGAAGTAGGGCGTCGACCCAGTGAGACTGGTTCACTCTCTTTCGACCGAATGGTTTCGTCAATTAGTCCGTAGGATTTCACCTCGGCGGGCACGGCTTACCCAGCGACACTTGCGTGCTCCGAGGTCCGATAAGGAAAAAACCTCTTGAGGCGAAGAAAATGTTTTTCTACCAGGTGCCAGCTAAGTATTGCGAGCGCCGTCGAAAAGCCAACGTAGCAGAGCGCCCACGCAGCCTGGGCGGGTAGCGCGTAGCCACCTAGTTTGGGAAGTCCCGAGAAGGGACGGTAATGATCAAGGCCGGCTAGAACGGCGGTGTGCACAATGTAGATGGCGTAGCTATAGCGGCCGAAGAATCGAAGCGACGACGATTGCAAGGTTGCCGTAACGAATCGGTTCGGAGAAGTGACACCCAACACGAGCCCCGACGAGCAGAGCCCCATTATCGCAATGCTGCCGAACATCGCGGTGCCGGCGTCCATGTAGTCCAGCTCTCTGTACCGAATGCCGAGCGCAACGAGAGTCACGAGCGAAGCGATACCTGCGGCTTTCGCGAGTGTTCTATAACGCTCGAGGCCGTGCCTCCGGTACTCGATAGCGAGCAAGCCCCCCATAAAGAGGGTATCACCGCGCGTGACTGGAAGCACCGAAAGCGTCAGAAGTGAGACGCCTGAGAGAGCCCCGATGATTCGCAGTGAGACGCATAACACCACTCCACCAATGCAGATTTTTCTAAGAGCGCGCGCCGGGGCAAATGCGACCACCGCCGGCCACAACAGGTAGAACTGCTCCTCCACCGCAAGCGACCAGAACAAAGTCGAAGGATACGGTCCGCGGCCAGGCAGCTCACCGACGGCCATCATCACGTTGGTAAGGTGCAGCCAATACCAGCGTTGATGCTGGCGCGCGAGCATGTAGTTCGCACCCGCTCCGAGGTGAAGAGCGGGCAGCACAAGGAAGATTGCAATCAGAAAACCGTAATACGCGGGGACGATCCGCAGTACGCGCCGCGCGTAGAATGATTTGAAATAGCTCGGGCTTCCGCGTGCTTCTATGAGAATTCCCGTAATGAGAAATCCTGATAGAACAAAGAAAAGGTCGACGCCTGTCCAGCCCGCATGCGCGAGAGCCACGGCAGGCGCGGCCCAGCCGTCGGCAGTGATGCGGAGATTCGAAACGAAATGGGCCGCGACCACAAGGAGGATCGCGATGCCACGTAAGCCATCCAGCGCAAGGATGTGCCCTCGTTCGAGCGACCGATCCGCTGCCTCAGCCGTCGTCCGGTCCATCGTGACGGTAACAGGCGCGGCTGTCACGGGGTCAGTGCCTCAGAGAGGTTGAAAAGTGCGGGCGTGCCATCCGTAGTAGGCGACAAATGATTTCGTGAGTCCTCCGAACTTTTCCTGATGAATGTGCGCCTCTGGAAAGAGCTGTCGTAGCTGAAATTTGGTGAGAAGTGATATGCTCGTTACTTCACGCTCTGCCTCCGAGCGATCCGAAAATCTCCTGTACCAGCCCACTTCGAAGTGTGTGACCAGCCAGACTCGAACGCTGACAGGAAAAAACTGAAAGCCCGGCGTGAGGAAATGGGGCTCGATCGGGAAATAGCGATTCGGAGTTTGAACGAAATATCTTTTTCCGACACGCCTCACCTCCTCTGCCATGAGCTGCTGGCTGGAAAACTCGGGCCCGAGATGCTCTATAACCGAATTGGAGAACACGACGTCGAACGATTGGTCGTCGAAGCGGCTCAAGTCACGCGCATCACCGGCAATGCTCTCGAAAATCTTCCCCGATGTCGGTTGCGTTCCACGATTCAGAAGGGTGATCGATACGTCGTGCAGGTTTCTTTCGCCGACAATTCCATCGCCCATCAGCTCCCAGAATTCGCGTGTGCCCCCTACGTCTAGAACGCGAACCGGACGCTTGACTCGCTCGAGCAGCGAGAGAAAAAAGGCAAAGCGACGTCGCCGCATCTTGGTCGCGAGCGAGTGGGGATCGCTATTATCACCGAGTGTCTTGAGAAGCGACATTGGTCGACGGCTAGAAATTCACGCTCCCTCGCGGCTCGATGGCGAGACGAACCCGACCCTCGAACCCTGTGCGCGTCGCACCCACCACGTGAGAGTCGTTGGTGATGTGATTGACCCCCACGTCACCGCCGAGCTCCATGTCGCGCCACCGTGACGCACCACTCACGCCAAGCCTCGTTACTCGCATCACCACACCGCTAAAGATGCCCGGCGTGGTCGCGTATTCAGCGGGGGTAGGGTAGGTCTCGCGGTAGTCGCCCTGCCCCTGACGCCGGTACGCGACGTAAAGTCGCAGCGGAGTGCGCGGAAGGAGAGCAAGATCGGCCCCTATCCTCGCCTCGTCGTAGTCGCTGAAGCCTCGCCCGAGGCCGACTCCGAGAACCTCATAGGTTTCCGCCGCCACGGGGGTTCGATAAGTAAGGTTTGCAACTCTCGTGTACGAGGTGAACCAGCGCTGGTCGCCCACCAGGGGCAATCCCTCTCCGCTGAGGGTGAGCCCATACGACGACGGCTCCTTGCAATTGGGGTTGCACCTGTCGATCTGCAAATCGTCGATAAAGAGTTGGCCGGCGAGCGTGCCCAGTTTTGAGCGGTAGGCCAGATCGCCGCCGAGCCCGAGGTTTCCGTCCTGCTTCTCGTTTCTCCACGAAAGCGAAAAGACGTTCAACGGGTTGGCGAAGGTCGGCTCGAATCCCCGGCCTACTCCGGTGTAGAGATAGCTCTCGGTGCCCGCCACTTCCAAGTTACCGCGGCGAAACGCCAGGCGATGGATCGCGAAGTACCGCTGGTCGAGATCCCCGCTCGGAAAAAGCTGGAGATTGTCCAGCCGCGCGATCACAGTAGAGAAATGTACCTTGTCGTTTCCGATCGATCCGTAGAGATGGTCGTAGGTGTACGCGTAGTTCCCGAGCTGAAGTCCGTACTCGGTCGCCGGACCCCAGTTTCTCCCGACGCGGCCGAACGAAAGCTCCCCGTACTTCCACTGGCCGCCGACGTATCCGTCTTCGGTCCTTCCCGCGAGCTTTCTGTCCTTTCTGCCGGCGAATTCGGGGTCAACGTTCAGACGCGAATCGATCAACACTCGAACGAATCCGACGACCGGTCCGCCGGCCATAACGAACCGGACGGCTCCCCCGGGCCGCACGCCGGTGGTCGAATCCACAAGCATTAGCTCTCGCCGGCCGGACGTCTGTGCCGTGACGTAAGCATCGCCAGTTCCTCGCGCGCGAAAAGTCTGCGTCGCGAGAGTGTCCTCATTGCCCGGCCGCACCGCGTATTTCTCGATCGTCGCGTACAGCGCATCGAGATACGAGCTGACAGTCTCCGACGGCTCACGCGTGCGAGCGGAATCGATCGCCAGGCGCAGAGAGCGCTCCGTGAACGGACGCTCGAGCGCGGAAAGCTCGTGGAGCTGCCCGCGTGCCATCAGCGCGTCGACGTAGGTGTACGATATGTCGTCCAGTGGAACGTATGCCGATGCCTGGGCGCGAATCGCCGATGGCGCCGCAATCAGCACGAACACGGCGACCATCGCGCGCGTTTTCATTTATACCACGGCGACAAGTGCACCTTGGGAGTCAGTACGAGCGCTGGCGCCGGAAAATGGTAGTAGCTCAAGGTGTGTTTTATCGCCCGCCAGAATGGCGCGTTGCCCGGCAGTTTCTCGGGATCGAGGTCGAGCGAGAGAATGATCTTTCGTTTTGCCCGCTGTGTGATGCCGGTCTCGGGATTGACCCAGTCCGTAACAGAGTGGCCCGCGGAGAACCGAATGAAGGCCGGCCAATATTGGCGCACACCCTCCGGAAGAATCTTCGTCATATCCGCCGAGAACCAGTAGGTCTGGCCGGAGTAGTCCAGCGATGGCCGCAGCTCGCCCGACTGAATCGTCCCATTCTCCATGTTGATCAGAGCGCGGGTTTTGTGATACGAAATTGTCGGCTTGATGGCTCTCAACGCTGGATACAGCTCCTGCAGCACCGCGAATGTCTGACCCGTCGTGTTCGCGATCATGTCCGCGTAGGAGAAGCCGTACTTCTTATACATCCCGTCGAAGATTTCGATCTGCAGCTGGAACGCCGCCGCGTAGGCCGTGCTCCAGATGATCGATTTCTTCTCGCTCACGCACGCGTCACGCAGAGCCGCGTGCCCAATCCGCGCGAGATGGTAACCACCCAACATGTGGCCGAACTTGTCCTGATCCCGAAACTGCTGATCCCAATCAGCGTGAAAGAAAAAGTGCGGCGCCCTTACCCCGGACCACCACGCCTTCTTGAAGTAGTGGTAGAGGTAGGCGTTGCCACCAACGAACGCAGTCCCTACGCCGGCGCGAACCGCGCCGACTTGCGAATGACTCAGGGGGCACGAAGGATTCTGAACGACAACCGTAGAATCGCGCGAAGGTCCCGCCTCGACTCCGTTCGTGACGATCGGTCCCTCGGGAATTGTTCCGGCCGAGTCCTGTGCGCGAGCGCTCGCCGTCCAAGTCGCCGCACCGAGCAATAGAGCGACGAATCCTCTCACCATTTGCGGCAATACATGCTCCCTCAGAAATGGAGATTGCCTTTACGCGACGGGAACGTCGGCTGCGCCCGCGCTCCCGAACATGTCGTAGGCCTCGATAACTTCGTCGATGCTCACCGTGGCGGCGCCAAGTTTCGCGACTTCCACTCCGGCGGCGAAGTTGGCGATCACCGCCGCCTCCGCAGGAGTCGCACCGCCCGCGAGCATCGTCGCAAGGTAAGCAGTGACAGTGTCTCCCGCTCCCACGACATCGTAAACCTCGCGCGCGGTCGTCGGCACCCGGCCGATTTCGCCATCGGCGGCGATCAGCGCCATTCCTTCTTCGCCGAGTGTCAGCAGCAGGTGCTCGACTCCGAGCTTCTTCAGCGTTGCGGGCAGCGCCTCCGGATGATCGATCCGCACCGAAGCGCCGAGTGCCGATTCGAGCTCTCGGCGATTCGGCTTGAAGATGGTCGCGCCCTCGTAGGAGAAAAAGTTGCGGTACTTGGGATCGACGACCACAGGAATTCCGCGCGCCTTCGCGTTCTGCATGGCGGGCGTTATCAAGGCCGGCGTGAGGACGCCCTTGTCGTAATCCTCAAAGATGACGGCGTCGGCGTTGTCGATGGCAGTGATCGCCGCATCAGTGAGGCGCACGACTTCGTCGCCGCGGATTTCGGCGTCCTCTTCCTCGTCGAAGCGCACGATCTGCTGCGATCTCGCGATGATGCGCGTCTTGGTCGTCGTCCGGCGCTCGACTGTTACCACGGAGCGTACCTCCGCCTTGATTTCGCGAAGCATCTCCCTGACCACCTGGCCCTCCGCGTCTTCGCCCACCGCGCAGACGAGATCGCATTGAGCACCAATAGCGGCGACGTTCTGCGCAACGTTGGCAGCGCCACCGAGGGCGAGCTCCTTGTCGCGGATCCTGACGACGGGCACTGGCGCTTCAGGCGAGATGCGATCGACGTCGCCGCGCAGGTAGACATCGAGCATCGCGTCACCGATTATCGCGACCCGGGTTTG
>JBOHTC010000032.1:0-1763 GCA_050733495.1 Gemmatimonadaceae bacterium
GCACGAGCACGTTGAAGGATTCCGGAATTCCAGGCTCGGGAAGGTTCTGGCCCTTCACGATTGCCTCGTATACTCTGCTGCGGCCATTCACGTCGTCCGACTTGACGGTGAGAATCTCCTGCAGCGTGTGTGCAGCGCCGTAAGCCTCGAGTGCCCACACTTCCATCTCTCCGAACCGCTGACCGCCGAACTGCGCCTTACCGGCGAGCGGCTGCTGCGTGACGAGTGAGTAGGGTCCGATGCTCCGCGCGTGAATCTTGTCATCAACCAGGTGCGACAGCTTGAGCATGTAGATCTCGCCGACCGTCACTGGGTTCGAGAACGTCTCGCCGGTACGGCCATCGCGGAGTCTGACCTTTCCGCCCGCCGATATTCCGGCGAGACGCATCATCTCCATCGCTGCCGCGTCGACATCGACGTCCGACTTCTTGGCACCGAGCGCAGCGGCCAGAGCCGGCAGCTCCTGACTTGCCAGGATTGACGCCGGATCTGAATTGCGCTTCTTCTCGATCTGACCGCCGGCCGTCTTGTAGCTCGCCCGGGCAAGCGGCTCATATTCTTCGTCACCCGCCGCGGTCGTGTGGAACGCGACCTGGTTGTCGACCTCGGCCACGTCGCGATCGGCCAGCTCACGGGCACCTGCCGAGACGAACTCGCGAATACGATTGTACACGTCGCGGGTCTCAGCCGAGACTCCGCGTGCGCCAAGCGAGTCGATGGTGGCGTCGCCGAGAAGCTCAACGCGACCTTCGTGCTTACCGCCTTCGCTGACGTCCGCGATGATGCCGCGAATCTCGGCGTCGGAAATCGTGACGCCCGGAACCTTGAGCTCGAGCGCGTCCCGCACCCACGCAACCGCGGCGAGCTTGAGCAGGAGACCGATCTCTCTTTCGTTCGCGCCCTGGAAAACCGGAGTCTTCGCGTAGAAGCCGAGCAGTTTCGCGGCCCATCCGAGATGGGTCTCGAGGATCTGTCCGACGTTCATACGGCTCGGCACGCCGAGCGGGTTGAGAACGATGTCGACGGGACGGCCATCGGGGAGGAACGGCATATCCTCCTCGGGAACGATGCGGGCAACGATACCCTTGTTGCCGTGACGTCCGGCCATCTTGTCACCAACCGAGATCTTTCGCTTCTCGGCCATGTAAACCTTCACCAGCTGAATGACGCCAGGGGGCAGCTCATCCGGCTGAAGCACTCTGTCGATTCTTTCTTCCGCCTTCTCTTCGAGCTTCGCCTTCTCGTCGTTGGCTGCCTCGATGATCGTGCGAATCTTTTCGTTCGCTGACTTGTTCTCGACACGGAACGTCTTGAGATCGAGCGTCGAGATCTTGAGATCCTTGAGAATCGCCGCCGTAATCTTCGTTCCCGAAGCGATCGCTTCTTCGACCGTGCCGCTCTTCAGCGCAAGCGAAATGGTTTGACCCTCGAGCAGGTCCTGGAGCTCGGCGTCTCTCACCTCGTTCACGCGAATCTTCTCTTCACCTTCGAGACGGCGAATCTCACCGATTCTCTCACCGCGATCTTTTTCGACGACCTGGTCATCGACGCGCGAGAAAATCTTGACGTCGATCACGACGCCTTCCATTCCCGGCGGAACCTTCAGCGATGAATCTTTCACGTCCTTCGCCTTCTCACCGAAGATCGCGGTGAGCAGCTTCTCTTCAGGAGAAAGCTCTGTTTCACCCTTCGGCGTAATCTTGCCGACGAGAATGTCGCCCGGCTTCACGTGCGCGCCGATGCGGACAATGCCGCGCTCGTCG
>JBOHTC010000033.1:0-16166 GCA_050733495.1 Gemmatimonadaceae bacterium
TACGACTATCACTCAGCGCCGGGCACTACGAACTTCAACGCGCCTCTTTACGCGGCGAACGGTGATCCGACGCCGAAGCTCAACATCGATGTGTCCATGCGCGCATTTCTCGACGCCGGCGTCCCGCCCAACAAGCTCCTCCTCGGGATTCCGTTTTACGGTCATGGATACGGGAGCGTACCGAACGTCGACAACGGACTCTTCCAGCGCGGAACGGCAACGCCAGCCGATTGGAAGAGTGGAGACGGTGATTGGAGAGTGCTGTCGCGAACGCGTCTTGTCGATCCTCGATACGTGAGGCACTGGGAGCCCAGCGCGCAGGTTCCCTGGCTGTACGATTCCACGAGCGGAACGTGGGTGAGCTACGACGATCCGCAGTCCGTAACGGCGAAAGTGCGATATGTGCGCGACCACAACCTCGGTGGCGTTGTGATCTGGGAGCTGGGTGGGGATGATGGGACGCTCATGCGGGCCATTGCGGGAAGATAGAGACGGCAACTGAAAACTGCGGTACCACGTACCAGGTACCAGGTACCAGGTACCAGGCACCGCTTTTGAGCTTCCAACTATACTTCCCCGCATGCCCGTCCACCCGCACGTGTCTCTCTCCTCACGGCTCAAGGCGAGACCGGAGGATCTCCCGCTCCACGAAGATGTTCGCTGGCTAGCCGCCGCCCTCGGTCGCGTCATCCAGCGACTCGAAGGCCAGGAAGCTTTCGAGATTGTTGAGGAGCTCCGCGTCGCTACCCGAGCTCGGCGACATGGAGAGAAAGGCGCGCCCTCGCTCGAAGATCTTCTGCGGAAAATCGAGAGCCTGCCTATCGAACAGTGCGCGATGGCTGCGCGCGCATTCACTCTTTTTTTCCTTCTGATCAATACGGCGGAGCAAACCCACCGCGTCCGGCGACGCAACGCCTACTTCGGAAGGGGTGTGAGTACGCTGCAGCCGGCGTCTGTGCGCTGGTCGATGAGGAAACTTCGCGAGATGGGGCGCACTGCCGATGAGGTCGAAAGCGCGATGCTAGCGCTCGACGTGCGTCCGGTTCTTACAGCGCATCCCACCGAATCGACGCGTCGGACTTTGCTCGGGCTTCAGGCGAGGGTTGCCGACAAACTTCTCGCGCACGAACGCGCGTCCGCTGACGAGGCAAGACTTCTCGAGCAGGAGCTCGAGGGAGAAGTCGAGCTGCTGTGGCTCACGAGCGAGGTCCGTCAGGATCGTCCATCGGTTCTCGACGAAGTGAGCTCCGCACTCTGGTATCTCGAGACGCGACTCCTCGACGCGGGAGAGCACGTTCATTCTGCATTAGCGATTTCCTTCGAGGAGGAGTTCGGCAAATCTGCCGATGCTTTTCGACTCGCGGTTCCACTTCGATGGGGTACGTGGGTGGGCGGCGATCGAGACGGGAATCCGTACGTGACGCCCGACATCACGGTCGCCACCGCTCGCCGCGCGAGCCACGTCATACTCGGCAGGTACGAGGAGACGCTGGACGACCTTGTGCGACGGCTGTCGCTGTCGGTGGAGTTTGCGCCGCGCACGCAGGCGCTGGCTAAATCGATCGAAAAGGATCGCGCGCTTCTTCCGAACGTGTGGAAGGCGAACCGAAAGAGAAACGCGGACGAGCCGCTCCGACTCAAACTTAGTTTCATGGCGGCCCGCATCGATGCGACGCGGCGGTTGGTCGCATCGCGTGACGCGGGGCGCGTGCGTGAGGAGCCGGCTGCATACAGCGACCTCGCGGCGTTCGAGTCTGATCTGATGCTCGTTCGCGGTTACGTGGCGGGAGCAGGTGCCGCGGAGACCTGTCGCACAACTCTCGATCCGTTCATCGCGAGCGTTCGCGCGCACGGTTTTCACGGTTTCATGATGGACGTGCGCGACCACGCCGACGTCCATGCCGCGGCGGTCGACGAAATCATGGGCCTCGCAGGTTTCTCCCGGGTCGACGGCGATGATCTCAGGCGGGTGTTGCTGGGTAAGCGCCCGCTGGGGAAAAGCGAGGGACGCGTCTCCATGGAGACGCAGCAGGTGCTCGACACCTTCCACGCAATCGAGACTATTCAAAAGGAGGCCGGTGAGGCGGCTGCATCTACTTACATAGTATCGATGACGCACTCGCCCGACGATCTCCTGCGCGTGCTGCTTCTCGCGACGGAGGTGGGGCTCGTCGATCTCGCCGCCGAGCATCCGGTGTCGCATCTCGACGTCGTACCTCTGTTCGAGACGCTCGACGACCTCGATCATGCGCCGTTCGTGATGGGAGCCTTGCTCGACGATCCCGCGTACGTTCGACAGCTCGACGCGCGCGGACGACGACAGGAAGTAATGATCGGTTACTCCGATTCGGGGAAGGACGCCGGTATCATTGCAGCTTCCTGGGCTTTGTATCGCGCCCAGGAAGCGCTCTCGGATCTGTTCGCGGATGCCGGTGTCGAGCTGCGACTTTTTCACGGACGAGGCGGAAGTGTCGGGCGCGGCGGCGGCTCTCCAGTGTATCGCGCTCTCGCCGCACTTCCGCCCGGGACGACGAACGGTCGCATCAATATCACCGAGCAGGGCGAGATCATCTCTCAGCAGTTCGGGCTATTGCCCGTGGCTGAGCGGAGCGTAGAAGTCACGACTGCGGGAACTCTGCTCCACGAATTCAGCGACTGGCGCCGAGATGTCGATCTGCATGAAGTCGTCGAATTCCGCGAAGTCGTGGACAGACTCGCAGAGCGATCGCACGAAGTCTATCGCCAGCTCGTGCACGAGAACGACGCGCTGTTCGAGCTCTTTCGCATTGCGACTCCGATCGACGAGCTGGCGAATGCGCGCTTCGGATCGCGCCCCGCTTACAGGCCGGGCGCGACCAAAGGCGTCGAGGGAATTCGTGCGATCCCGTGGGGATTCGGCTGGACCCAGATCCGTCTGATGCTCACCGGATGGCTCGGCGTCGGAACCGCCCTCGGCGAGGAGATCCACACCCGCGCCGGCCTCGCACGACTCCAGAAGATGTCGCGCGTCTGGCCGTTCATCGACGATCTGCTCGCCAAGGTGGAAATGGTATGCGCCAAGACCGATATCGAGATCGCGCGCGCGTACGTGAGCCATCTTGGCGGTGACGAGGCGCTATTCAAGAAGCTGGTCGTCGAGTTCGAGCGCGCAGTCGACGCCCTCCTGATCATCAGAGGGCATCGCCAGCTTCTCGACGACAGTCCCGTACTTCAGGCGGCTATCGCGTTGAGGAACCCGTATGTCGATCCTCTGTCGCTGCTCCAGATCTCGCTGCTGGATCGAAAGCGCGGTAAAGGATCTCCCGACACCGGCTCGAGGGAACGGATCGACGATGCTCTTGCTACGACGCTCAGCGGGATCGCGCAGGGCCTGCGCAACACTGGATAAGAGAAGGAGGCGTCGGGCGCCGAAAATTCGGCCCACGGATGCCTTGAGCTACGCCAGCAGCTCCCGCGTCTTCTCGGCGATGGTGTGATAGCACTCGCACGACACTTTCTTCAGGCCTTCAGTGTCAACAATCGACACTCTGCCGTAGCGGTGCTGAATAAGGCCTTGCCGCTCCAATGCACCGATCGCGACGGTAACGCCGGGCCGCCGCACCGCCAGCATCTGCGACAGGAGCTCCTGCGTGAGGCTGAAGTCTTTGCGAGAGACTGCGTCGGCAGTGAGTAGGAGCCACCTCGCGCAGCGCTGCTCGATCAAGTGGATTCCGTTGCACGCAGCAGTCTGAGCCATGACCTCGCTGGTGAATTGCGCGTATTTGTGCATCAACGACCGGAAGTGCGGCGCGCTCTCCACTAGCGAGAGGAAATCTTTCGGCGACAGCTCGTAGAATTCACCCTCGACCTGGCAAACGCCTCGGCAGCGCGCGACCGAGATTCCGTGAAAAAGCGGGAGACCGAGAAAGCCCTCGTGACCGACCGTCATCGCTTCGAGCTGCGTCCCATCTTTCAGCACCGTCACGAGAGACCCCATGGCGGATATCGGAAAGAGTATTCGATCGAATGGCTCGTTCGGTTCAAACAGGGTTTCCCGGAGTGGAGCGGTAATCCGTTTTGCACGGTTCTCGAATGCCGCTCGCTCGCTCGCTGGGAGATTTGCGATGAGGCTGTTATCGGCTAAGGAGGGCGCGCTGCTGCCGTCTCCGCCAGTGAACGCGAGCGAACGCGATCTGGGAGCCATGCGACCTTGGGTTGGCGTAAGGCCAGAAGGTCGCGAACCCGGAACTGCCCGTAGCGATCTGGATTGCCTTACCGACGCTACCCGTTACAGTGACGCGGCGCAAGGAGCAGAAAGCGTGCAAAAATTGTTTGCGCGCTCCGGCTCCTGATTAGCGCGTCCGGCGCGGATTGTGCGCCGCCGGACAATCTCACTCGCCTCGTAAACATTGGAACCCGACGAGCAGGTTTACGCCGACCCCGCCACCGTTCAACTGCATTCGCTTCGCGAGAAAAACGTTCGCGAAGAGATAGCCGGGCGTCTCCGCGAAGTGTGCGCCCATTTTAGCGACGAGGAGTTCGCCAGGCTCGTCGAACAAATTGCCGAGCGAAAACTTCGGGACGAGAGGCGCCCAGTGTGGTAGGAAGAGTCAGAGCTCGGCTCTGAGCTCCTGCGACCCGTTTGAGACGTCCGGTTGCTTCAGGACGGAGTCCGAGCGGTAGAATTCGTCGATGTACACGCTCACCAGCTTCGCTATGAAGTCGTTCCGCTCTGGTCCGGGGGCAATCTTCGCCCGGGTCGCGGCGTCGACGAGCGCAAGCTTGAACGCGATCAGAAAATCTTCTGGCGCATAATGCATTCGCTCGGGTGCGCGGCAGATCTCGCGGATTGTTGCGCGCAGTTCGGCACTCACGGTCTTTCGCGTTTTGCCGAGCGTCAGCGTTCTCTCGAGCATTGCGACGTGTGCGGGTGGGAGCCTCCACCGGGCCGGCTGCAAATCTCCGTAGTCCGAATCCATGAGCAGATGGGTTTGCGGTTCGAGTGAGCTAGTTGATCTAGATCCTATTCGATTGCGCTGATTATCTACATCCTAAATGTTTCGCGAAGGAGCGCAAGTGTCTACACCCCAACAGCTTACAACGCTTTATCTGTACGACAGCGTACTTTCTGGTGTCCTGTCGGCAAACTCGACCCACCGAAATGCGGTCGTCGTGCTTTTCCGTTGCGTCTAGCGATTCGCGCCAGGTGCAAAAGAAGGGCCCGGCGAGTGGCGGCGCGCTTGCCACGCGGCTAGAGTATGTCCGCCACGCAAATGCTCAAGCCACTGGATGAGACTCTCACTTCGCTGCCGACCGAGGCGCCGCCTCTCGTTCGCGAAACGGAAATACTCCGGATCGCGTCCGGGTCCCAGCGCGCCGCCATCGAAGCCGAGCCGCAACCACTGCTCGTCCGAGCGGGCCCGGGCGCAGGAAAGACTTTTTGCCTTATCGAGCGCATCCGGTTCCTCATCGAGCAACGCGACTTCGATCCTGCGCGTATCTGCGTCTTCACTTTCACGAACAAGGCGGCTGGCGAGATCGCCGCGCGTCTGGACGGCGAGCTTGGCGAGCGGGTCGAGGCTGTCAAACGCGGGACGATCCACTCGTTCTGTTCAGAGTTGCTGCGGGAGCTCGGCGACCACGTCGGCCTGAAGGATGGTTTTGGAATCGCCGACGAGCCATACCAGCGTGCACTCCTGCGTCGCCTCAAGATTCCCGCGAGGATGCACAAGAGCGTTCTCGAAGCGTTTGCGCGGTACCGCTTTCGTGGCGAGGCGCTCGGCCACCGCTACGAGAAGTATTACGAGGGATATCGACAAGCCATCGGCGAAAAAAACGTCGTCGACTTCGACGGCCTGCTCCTCAAGACAGCGGAGCTTCTTCGAAATGCGTCGATAGCTCCCGCGCTACGCGCGCGCTGGGATGTCGTGCTGGTCGACGAGTTTCAGGATCTGAACCCGGTGCAATACACGATCATCAACGAGCTCGCACGCGACCACCGCCACGTCTTTGCCGTGGGCGATGACGAACAGTCCGTCTATTCCTGGACCGGCGCCGATCCGATGCTCTTCGCAAGATTTACGAATGATTTCGAGATCGTGGGCGCGGATCGCTTGCACAACATCCCCGAGAACAAGCGCTGCCCGCGTGAAGTTCTAACGCGCGCGAGACGCCTCATCTCGCTCAACGAGCAGTTTTTCAAGGACCGGACGCCGCAGGAAACGAGCGTCGAGTCGACCTTTCCGGTGGCGGCATTCGTCTTTGCTGACGACGTTGCCGAATCAGCGTGGATCATCGACGACTTGAGGCGCGATCACGCGGAGCATGGCCCTTCCTTGAGGTGGGGCAGCGTTGGATTGCTGTACAGGACCCACAAGATTGGTAGCACTCTCGAGACCGCGTTCCTCAACTCCGGAATTCCGTGCTGCCTCGCGCACGGCCGAGCCCTCGCGGACGATCCGGTCGTTGCGTACGTACTCGCCGCGCTCCGCGTGATAGCGAACCCTGGTGACGAGATCCAGCAGGAGAGCTTCTACCAGCTCGTTCTTCCGGACGCGCTGGTGAACGACGCGCGGGCACGGGCAGAAGAGACGCGAATCGGGATCGTCGACCAGCTCGAGCAAATGGCGCGCAGTCTGCCCCGTGTGCATGGCGATGCAAAAAAGATCTGGCGCGCGACGTACGCACTCAGAAATCTCGAAGCCCTCTCACGCAATCACACTGGCCTCGGGCCTCTCGTCGAGGAAATTCTCTCGGAGAGAGTGGGCGAATACCAGACAATTCTCGAGGAGCACCACGAGGAGCTGAGCGATCCCGCCGGCCATGACGAAGTGGCGCAGCTCGCCGCAAGAATTTCCGGAGCAATCGACGCCGGACGACCGGTATGGCTCGCGCGTCTTGGCGGCTGCGGCATTCCGGCTGGAAAAATTCTGAAGCAGATGGGTGTCCGCACAGTCGAAGTTGGCGGCGCTCCGTCCGCCGACGCACTTCGCGTAGGGCCGAGCGATCTGCCATCACTTGGGTTCGGCCTCGGTCTATTCAAGACTGCGCAGCTCATTTGCACGAGTGGTTTCACCAACACGTTTCGCGATTTCACCGTGGTCGATCTCGAAACCACGGACAAAGGGGTCGAGAGCGCTGAGATCGTCGAGATCGCGGCGGTGCGAGTGCGACACGGCAGAATCGTCGATGAGTACCACACGTTGGTGAAACCACGCGTGCCGATTACGGCCGGTGCGCTCCGCGAGCACGGCATCTCAGAGACCGATGTCGCGGGCGCGCCTTACTTCGAAGCTGTGTGGACTCCTTTCAGGGAATTCTGCGGCTCGGACGTTCTCGTAGCGCACAATGGCTATGAATTCGACTTCCCGATCTTGCGCAGGATGGCGGCGAAGCTGCCGCGGGGTGTGGACTTCTCCACCTACGATACGCTGCCGCTCGCCCGGACGCTTCATGCGACGAGCAGGAAATTGCCGCACCTCGCGCGCCGGTACGGGATTCATACAGGACAATCGCACCGCGCACTCGACGACTGTCGGACGCTCGCCAAGCTCTTTCCCGCTCTGGGCGCCACAAAAGTCGAGTACGCGCGCAAGACTTCTCTGGCGAATCTCCTCGACCAGGTTGGTGTGGCGCTCGCGCTCAGTGATCGGGACTCGCTCTGTGACGAAGCACGAAAGTTTCTGGAGTTCTCCCGGGTTCATTCGTTCGGCCGGCATTCGGACTGCCTGGAGTTTTACAAGGTCGAGCGTGAGCAATGTGGCGACGCGTCGTTGCCGGATATCGACGAGCTCATAGCGCTTCTTGGCGGTCAGGCAACGATGGACCGGATTCGCTCCGAGCGTTCCGCAGACGAGCGATACCCGGAGACGATGGGGAGACTGCGGAGACTCATCGAGGCATGCGCGAAGGGGCTTTTGCCTGCCCAGATCTGCGCCTTTCTAGAGCGAGCCGTGCTGTCGAAGCAGGACGGGATCGATTTGTCGCGCGATCGCGTGAACCTTCTCACCCTGCACTCGACGAAGGGCCTCGAATTCTCTCGCGTATATATCGTGGGAGTCGAAGATGAGCAGTTCATTCCGATGCCTCCGAGCGGAACGATCGCCAAGGCCGAGCTCGAGGAGGCGCGCCGTCTGCTGTACGTCGGAATGACGAGGACAAAGGAGCGGCTGGTGATGACGACCGCGAAATCGCGTGCGGGGAAAACGACTGGCGGACACAGGTTCCTCGACGAGATGGAAGTCGCGGCGCGAGCGCCAATGCGATGAGCGCTGTGCTCCCGGACGGAACGACGTGGCGAGTCCCGGTCGGCGCGGAGACGACGAGCGCCGTCTTCGACGCTCCGGACGATGGGAGCGGAACGGTCTTTGTCTGCGCTCACGGCGCGGGCGGAAATATGAACGATCGCGGCGTCGTTCAGACGGCCAACGCTCTTCGGAAGCGAGGCATCGGTGTCGTTCGCTTCAATTTCCTGTACAAGGAAAAGAAATCGGGACGGCCCGATCCCATGCCGCGTCTCAAGGAATGCGTCACCGCCGTGGTGTCGAAGACGCGGGATGCCCTCGCTCCAAAGCGCCTCATCATAGGCGGACGGTCGATGGGCGGACGGGCCGCGTCGATGCTCGCTGCCGAGGGATTCCCTTGCGATGGGCTGTTGCTGCTAGCTTATCCGCTGCACCCGCCGGGGAAACCTGATCAGCTCAGAGACGCTCATCTTCCGGCGATCAAGGTTCCCGTAATTTGCTTCAACGGAACGCGCGATCCCTTTTGCACGCCGGCGCTGATGGAAACTGCTCTAAAGAAAGTGACTACCTCATGGGAGATGCACTGGGTCGAGGGCGCGGATCATAGCTTTCACGTTCCCAAGTCTTCCGGGCGAACTGACTCACAGGTGCTGGATGAGATTGCCGACACGGCCATGAATTGGGTCGCCAGAAATGTCGAGCTCTGATTCGCCTGCCGCCGCGATACCCGGAGCGGTTATAGCGCCCGTGCCTGGCGCTGGAGCTACGACGCCCACGGACGCCCTGGCGGGATCTCCGTCGCGAAGCGACCGGCGCAAGTATGACCGCTCGATAATCGAGGGGCCGCTCGGCCGCGCCGTGTGGAAGCTCGCGTGGCCGACGATGCTCACGAACGTCATCGGCGGGCTCCAGGGCATGGTCGACCAGGCGCTCGTCGGGAATCTCATCGGCTACAAGGCCAACGCCGCGATCGGTGTGAGCTCCCAGATTTTTATCATCGTCATCATCTTCATCTCGTCGCTGTTCACGGGCATGAGCGTCCTTGTCTCGCGGTTTGTCGGCGCCGGCGATCACGACAAGGTGGACCGCACCGTCTACCAGGCATTCATCTCGGCTATCGGACTGTCCGTTTTCATCATGGCGCCGATCGGCTATTTCGCATCGCCAGCGCTGCTCGATTTCGTCAATGCCGCGCCGGCGGTGAAGGCAGAAGCCCTGCCGTTTCTCCGCATCATGTTCCTCTTCAGCAGCGGAATGCTCGTTTTTTTCATGCTCGGCGGCGCCTTGCGGTCGGCTGGCGACGCGCGGACGCCAATGGTTTTGGGCATCAGCCTCACCGCGATGAACGTGGTGTTCAACATCATTCTCATCCGTGGACTTGGGCCAATTCCGTCGTTCGGCACGAAGGGCGCGGCGATGGGAACTTCGATCGCGTCAGGACTCCTGGCGGTATACTCGCTGTACAAACTCTGGCATGGCGGATGGGTTGTCTCGTTCCCTCGCGGACGCGGCTGGGGACCCGACTGGGAAATAATCCGATCGCTGTTTCGGTTTGGACTCCCAACCGGGTTTCAGGGAATCGCCATGAACATCGGGGGCGTACTGATGCTCTCGTTCATCGGCTCGCTTCCGCAGAGCGCGGCGGCGCAGGCGGCCTTCGCGGTCTGCTACACTCAGCTCTTCTCATTGATAACCTGGACGTCCTTTGGCCTGATGGGCTCTTCTGCCGCAATCGCAGGGCAAAACCTGGGCGCCGGCAAGCCTGAAAGATCGGCCACGGCAGTGCATGTAGCCGCGAGGCTCGCGCTTTCGCCGGCTGCCCTTGTCGGGGCTTTGTTTCTGCTCGTGCCCAGGCAGCTGCTCGCGATCTTCGGCATGCACGACCCGGTGGTTGTCAGAATTGGAGTGCAGCTTCTCCACGTGCTGAGTCTGTCCGGACTTTTCGTTGCGGTCGCGCTCACTTACACCGGAGGGCTGCAGGGGACGGGCGACACGAGGAGTCCGCTATACATCTCCGTTGTCTCGCAAATGGTCGTGCCGCTGACGATCTGCTTCGTCATCCAACGGGTGAGCACGCTCCAGCCGATCGAGATCTGGGTCGCGATTCTCATCGGTCACGCGACGCGCTGCGCACTGAGCGTGCTGCGCTTCAATCAGGGCAGGTGGCGAACCATCGCCGTCGATATCGGTCGCGCTCGAGCCTGACCTCGTCAGGAAGACGACCACTGGCGCGCGCGTTTTTGCGCTTTAGTATGAATAAGACGCCGATCAAGGAGACAAAATGCAAAAGGTCACTACCAGCAAGGCCACGACCAACAAGGCCACAACCGGGAAGTCCACAACCACGAAGTCCACAACCACGACCTCGAAATCCACTGCGACTGTCGCCGAAAAGCTCGTTGAGCTTTGTCGCAGCGGCCGCAATGCCGACGCAATCAACACGCTCTACGCCGACGACATCGTGAGCGTCGAGCCGGTCGGAAGCCCGTCGATGCCCGCCGAAATGAAGGGTATAGATGCGATCCGCGGGAAGAACCAGTGGTGGTCCAAGAACAACGAAGTGCATTCGGCGGAGGTAGAAGGCCCATTTGTCGCCGATGACAAGTTTGCGGTCCGTTACGGATACGAAACGACCAATAAGCCGACCGGTAAGCGTGGTCGCATGGATGAGGTCGCCCTCTACACCGTAAAGAACGGCAAAATCGTCCGCGAGCAGTTCTTCTACAACGCGACAGACGCCTGAGACATCGAATGCTCGGAGAATCCGAAGCTGTTGCTACGATCGCGGTAAGGAATATCGATGCGGCCAGGAAATTCTATGAGCAGACCGTCGGGCTCAAGCCGATGCCTGCTCAGGAACAGGGAGTCGTTTCCTACCGAAGTGGAAAGTCGAGCCTCCTCGTTTACCAATCACAGTTCGCAGGCACGAACAAGGCGACCGCGGCAACCTGGAACGTCGACGACGTCGAGAAAGTCGTTGCGGACCTGAAGAAAAAAGGGGTGAGCTTCGAGCACTACGATTTCCCGGGGCTCACCCGCAAGGGCGACGTTCACTTTGCCGCGAAGTTCAAGAGCGCCTGGTTCAAAGACCCGGACGGAAATATCCTCGCGATAGTCGGACGGTAAGTACGTCCCCAGACGCCGGGCCGTCGTTGACAAACCGATCCTGTCCACGCAGAATGCTTGATACGTGAGCGACCCAGCCCGAAAACATAAAGTCGCCGACCTTTCCCACCTCGGCGATTTCACGACCACCCCGCGCGTCATCACCCTTAGTGTGATGGCGATCGTGATTGGAGTCATCGGCGCGTACGTAGCGCTCGTACTGCTGCGACTCATCGGGCTCTTCACCAACCTGTTTTTTTTCCAGAGGTGGAGCACGGCCCTGGTTTCCCCGGCAGGGAATCACCTTGGAGTCTTCGAGGTACTGGTACCCGTCATCGGCGCGCTCATCATTGGCTTCATGGCTCGCTATGGATCGGAGCGCATCCGCGGCCATGGTATTCCCGAGGCGATCGAGGCGATTCTCATAAGCGGCAGCCGCATCGAGCCCCGTGTCGCTGTCCTCAAGCCGATCTCCTCGGCCATCTCGATCGGATCGGGCGGCCCGTTTGGCGCGGAGGGCCCGATCATCATGACCGGCGGCGCGGTTGGCTCACTGATCGCGCAGTTCTTCCATCTGACGAGCGCGGAACGAAAGACGCTTCTAGTTGCCGGCGCGGCAGCGGGAATGTCGGCGACCTTCGCCGCACCCGTCGCGTCGGTGCTCCTCGCAGTCGAGCTACTGCTGTTCGAGTGGAAACCGCGCAGCATGATACCGGTGGCGCTCGCGAGCGCCACCGCCGCTGCGGCACGACGCTACCTCATTGGAATGGGGCCGCTTTTCCCGGTGCCGCAACACGCCGCGTTCATCGGACCGTCGGGCCTCGCCGGTTGTGTTCTCGCGGGGTTGCTGGCGGGCGTGCTGTCGATGATTCTCACCCTTGCTGTCTACGCTTCCGAAGACGCATTTCAGCGGCTCCCGATTCACTGGATGTGGTGGCCCCCCATTGGTGGACTCGTGATCGGAATCGGCGGACTGATCTCGCCGCAGGCACTCGGCGTCGGCTACGACACAATCGGAAGTATGCTGCAGGGGAACGTTGGGCTGCATCTGATCGTAGCGATCCTCATAGTCAAATCGATAATCTGGGCGGTATCGCTCGGATCGGGGACATCGGGCGGGGTGCTCGCTCCGTTGCTGATGATGGGTGGCGCGCTCGGCGGACTCGAAGCAATGGTTTTCCCGGCCGAGGGCATTGGCTTCTGGCCGCTGGTGAGCATGGGGGCGATTCTGGGCGGAACGATGCGTTCGCCTTTCACTGGCGTCATATTCGCGCTCGAGCTGACGCACGACGTCAACATGCTTCTGCCGCTGCTGATTGCCGTGACGATTGCGCACGGGTTTACCGTGCTGACGCTTCGTAGATCCATCCTGACGGAGAAGGTCGCGCGGCGCGGATACCATCTCAGCCGCGAGTACGCGGTCGATCCGCTGGAGATTTTGTTTGCGCGCGAAGTAATGCGGTCGAACATCTTCACGCTCGCAGCGGAAATGCCGCGCGACGCTGTGGTGAATGTTCTTCGGTTCGACTCGACGAAATCTCTGCAGCGGTTGTTTCCGGTTCTCGACGGCCTGACGCAGCTCATAGGTGTCGTGACGCGCGCAGATCTCGAGCAGCTGATAGCGAAAACGACCGACGATGCAGAGCTCGATCTGAAGCAGATAGTGCGGTCGACGCCGACGGTGGCGCATCCCGATGAGCCGCTGCGCTACGTTGTGCACCGAATGGCGGCGACCGGTCTGACGCGGTTTCCGGTCGTCACCCGCGGCGACGACCAAAAACTCGTTGGCATCATCGCGCTCGACGATCTACTCAAAGCGCGTTCACTCAACCTCGAGGCGGAGCGTCGCCGGGAGCGAGTCCTCAACTTCGGCTTCCTTGCTTTTCCTTTTGCCTTCGGTAAAGAAGAGCCGGAGCCCGAAGCCTCGGACGACGAGCCTTAGGGCTTGGTGACCGTAAGGCCGCTCACCGTTCCCTCGGTGTTGTGCGCGAACCGGATTCCGTAGACACCGTTCGTCGATTTCAGTTTTCCTGCGCCAACCACATCTGATTTCTTGTAGGTCGCGACGACAGTGCCGTTGATAGCGCATTGCACGTTGTCCCCCTTGACTGACACTGCGATGTCCTGGGTGACGGGAGATCCAGGTCCGGCTGCTTTGTGCACCGCGGCGTTCGCCTCACCTTCACGCCCATTCAACTGGAAAGGAGCTGGGCCGAATCCGCGAACGATGAAGTTGCCGTTCCCGTAGGCCGCGCAGTAGAGATAGGTCTGATTGTCCGTGCCCAGGTCGTTGCCCCCGATGAAAATCCCATAAGGATGCGGATGATCATTGAGGTTCATGTACTTGGGCTCGGTGAAGGTGGCCTTCACCGTGTAATCACCGCTAGCGGTATTGGCGGGATTCCAGTACGCAACGGCGGGTCCGGTTGTGACGTGGAGGTTGGTTCCTTCCGGAGAGAGCTTCGCATTCGCGAGTGTCTGCCCGCGCCGCGCCGCACCCGCGTCGATCTTTCCCGTCCAGCCGTTAACGGATACGCCTCCGCCCGCGACCTGACGAGTGGTTTCAACCTGGGCTTTGCTGCTGCAAGCCGCGAGAACGAGCGCCGCGACTGGCAGTGTGGAGATGAAAACGCTACGCATGAGGACCTCTATGCTGAAGGAGTCGGATCGAGAAAATATATACTCAGTGATGGGAACTCTGGCCATTGGCCCCTCACTTCTCTCTCATCGCGCCGGCCTCCTGACTTCTGGCCACCGAGACGGAAGTTTCATCCGGATGAATCCGATGATTCGGATTGATCGGATACGACGGCACACGAAGATACTTTGCGAGATTATTTGATGACTTTTTGTTAGACCGTTTCCGTCATTTTGATGGGTGGCGGGGCTTGTTCTACCGAAAGGCGGTAAGAGCCGAGCAAAGGCTCGATATGATCGTCGATCACAAGTTGGTGGTCGAAATAAAATCCACCCTTCAGTTGCATATCGGTGCACAAAGGCAGGTTTACAACTACCTCCGCGCGACAAATCTTGAAGTTGGGTTGCTCCTACATTTCGGCCCAGCACCCAAATTCTATAGGATGGTCCAGCCCATGGAGCAGAGAGTGCGCCGTAAGAGCAGAACGGCGCACCCCCCAAAAAATCAATCCGTTCAATCCGGATCATCCGATTCATCCGGATGACACTTCCGTCTCGGTAGCCAGAAGTCAGGAGCCCAGCGCGAGTTATGCTAGAAGTTCGGATTGCCCGCCTTTTCGCTCAATGGAACGATCATGCACTCCTGAGTTCCGTAAGAATCGTTGAAAATCGGATACTTTCCAGTGGGGAACATGTCGTTCCCGGCCTTCGCATACCGGCGCAGATCGCCGAGCCGTTGACCGGTAAGATAAAAGTCACGCGCACGCTGTTCCGCAAGCTCTGCCATCAACGCTGGGCCCGCGAGTGCGACAGTGCCTTCCCCACCGACGGCGCGACGCTGGTTCACGAAGTCGAGCGTGGTCGCAGTCGGACCATCTGCCTCCGCAAGGTCGTACTGTGCTTCGAGCCCCGTCGCGAACTTGATGTCGAAGTTGACGTCGACCCGCGCCGCCGTTCCGGATGCCACCCAGCCCGTGTACATGAAGGGCGTGAGCGGCGTGTAAATGGAGCCGCCAGTCAGACCGAGCTGCGAGCTCGCCGGCTGAGGCACTCGCGGATCGTTGAGCCCGAGAAATTTCGGGTACATGCCAAGTGACGCTCCGGAAGCATGGGTCAGCGCGTTGAGCGGGTTGTTTTCGCGGACGGTGTTCGATGAGTAGTACGCCAGCTTTTCATAGCCTGCCGGAACCTGCGACGCGTAAGTGCGCGCCAGCGCCAGATCGCCCAGCTTGAGTGCCGCGCGCGCTGCGCCAACTTGCGACATTGAGATGAGATCCTGTGCCGCCGCGGCGTTCGCTCCCGAGTTCCCCGCGGTTGCAGTCGTGATGGCTTCATCGAATCGTACGATCGCGAGCCGCAGCAGAGAATCGGACGAAATCGGCGCGCTAAGGTTCACGGGTGACTCGCACCATCCTTCACCGAGGAGCACGTACGAGTAGCCTGCATACGCGAGAACCTGGGCGACGCTGAGATCAGAGCCCGCAGTGGCACCGATCAGGCCTTTGAGCCGATCCGTCGCATCGTCCGCGGACTGTCGTGCCCGCTGCACGTACTCGTAGGTCGTCGAGTTAATCGTGTTCAGGTCCCCGAAGTTGTGCTCCGAGAAATCGCGAACGTCCACGTTGGTGTGGTCAGTAAAGGCTTCATCCGATAGAACGGCGGACCATTGCGCGTACTGACCGTAGGCGTACTGGAACTCGCCGACCGCGCCGTTCGCGATAAGCTGCACCAGCGCGGGATCGGTGAGCTGTCCTTCCTGGATGGCGCCGGGATTTTGAACGGAAAGAACGTCGTTGCACGCTCCCATCGCGAGCACCAGCGCAGCAAACGCGCTGATTCGGCTGAAAGCATTCCTCACGGCCACATTGGGCAAAATCCGTTGGATAGTCATCAGAACCCCACCGCGACCGAGAAGGTGTAATTCCGCGTCGGAGGCAACGTCCACGAGTCATTGCGATTGAACGTCGAGACACCGCCGTTGAAATTGAGCTCTGGATCAGCTCCCCCGTACTTGGTCCACGTTCGGAGGTTGTGTCCAGCCAACATCAGCGTGGCATGGTCCGCGAATCGTGCCACCATAGCCGGCGGAAGATCATAGCTCAGTGACAGATCCCGCAGCTTCACGAAGTCCGCCTTCTGGATGTCGAAGTAATTCTCGGACGCGAACTCTCTCGCCAGCACTTCGTCGGGATCGGCGGCCGG
>JBOHTC010000034.1:0-23909 GCA_050733495.1 Gemmatimonadaceae bacterium
GTTCTCGACCTGAAGTACTACGTGAGGGACCCCAACACGGACGAAGTGGGCGTGGCTCTCTCCCTGTCCCAGCTCGATGTCCGCCGGAACGATGCCGGAGACGTCTCCAATGAGGATCTCGGCCCGCTCGTCCGAGTCCTCCAGGGCCCGGGCCGGAATCAGGCCGGCGTCCGTTTCGAGGATGACCCCCTCGCTCGACCCCAGCTCGATCCAGGAGGAAAGCCGCGCGGCGCACAGGGAGGCATTGCCACAGAGCTCAGCCCGGCGCCCGTCGCGGTTGAAGTAATGGAGGCGGACGCCACCCGGCACCGAGCTGGGCTCGACGATACAGAGGCCGTCACCCCCCACCCCGGTCTGCCGGGCACAAACCGCCCGGATCCGTTCAGGGGTCCAGAAGACCAATGGGGTGGAACGGCCGTCTACGAAGACGAAGTCGTTCCCCGAGCCAGTCATCTTATAGAGGATGATGCCGCCAGCGGCGGTCAGACTCTCCGCAGCAGAGCTTGCAGCCGGAGCCGCCAGACCATCCAGACGGCCTCCCGGACAATGCGCTTCGACATCTTGCTCTCGCCTTCAGTCCGGTCAACGAAAATGATGGGGATCTCGACCAAATTGAAACCGCGCTTCCAGGCCCGATAGGACATCTCAATCTGGAACGCATAACCATTTGACTTGACGGAATTTAGGTCTACCGATTCAAGTACGTTCCGGCGAAAGCACTTGAACCCGCCCGTGGTATCGAATATCGGAAGTCCGGTGACGGCACGCGCATACAAATTCGCTGCATAGCTGAGGAATAGCCTGCTCATCGGCCAATTGACGACGTTTACGTGCCCATTCTGATAGCGTGAGCCCAGCACCAGGTCCGCTTCCTCGACCATTTGAAGAAACTCTGGAAGGCGCTCCGGGTTATGAGAAAAATCGGCGTCCATCTCGAACACGACGTCGTACTTCCGCTCGAGCGCCCAGCGGAAGCCAGCGATATATGCTGTCCCGAGGCCGAGCTTCGCTTCCCGATGGAGGACGTGAAGGCGCGGCTCCGTTTGCGCCAGCTTATCGACGATGCGCCCAGTTCCGTCAGGCGACGCGTCGTCGACGACCAAAACCTCGAGCGACGCATCCTGCGCGAGAATTGCCGGAATTAGTCGCTCTACGTTGAACCGCTCGTTGTAGGTCGGAACAATTACAAGCGCGCGGCTAGGCAACGCTTCTCCGATCGCGCCACAGGCCGAATGCGAGCATGAGCAATCCCGCGACGATCGCGAGCCACGTTACGACCTTCCCCCTTTCATAACTCGGGCTTGTAAATGTCAGATCGATGCTTCGCGCCCCCGTGGGAAGCTCCACACCAATCATCGTGTAGTCCGCCCTCCCAATGCGTGCCGGCTTTCCGTCAACGCTTGCTTTCCAGCCGGGATAATAATTTTCGGAGACGACGAGTGATGCCCCATCCGGAGCGGGCGCGCTCAGATCGATTGCAACTTTACCGGGCTCGTAATGCTTCACGTTCGTGGTGATGGCCAGAGCCGCCGGGAGGGTCTGCACCCCAGTGCTGACGCGCACGTTCGCCGAGGTATCGAAGAGGGCCGCGCGCTTCAGGTCGAATCTCGGATTCAGAACCGTCGCCAGCACCTGATCATCGGGCGCGTTTACCGCAACCGGTGTGACCCACGAATAGGGGTTGTCACCGTTGAAGCGATACAGGTAGACGAGGTCGCCGGCAGCATTTCGCACGGGCCCCTGCACACGAGTGACGTTGGGAAGAAAAGGAACCTGTTCGATATTCGTCAGGAAATATTTGGTATTCGTGAGCTGCACGACGTTCGGCAGGAACGCGCGCTGGAGGTCGGAAGGAAATCCTGTGAGCTCATTGTAGCGATTCAACTGATTGCCATGGTATCCAAGCACATTCCTTACTCTATGGGTCATCAGCGCATCACCGGTGACAAACGCATCGGGCTGTGGGCTATCCTGAACCGCCACGGCCAAAACGCGCATCGGCTGCGACTCCGCCTTCAATGTCTCTACGATTGGGTCGCTCGCGTAGATCACTGACGCCGGCGGCGAGAACATCCAATAGCGGCGCTCTATCGTCCAGAGATCGATCGCCATAAGCGCGGCGAAAGCCCAAAAGGCTGCCCGCGTCGAGATCCGCTGGCGCAACACCGCCATGCCCAGCGCAAAGACTAGCCCGACAAACACGAAAGAGCGCCACGCGCCGGCAAAGAGCGCCCCATTGTTTGCCTGAACTGCATCGATCCGGCTCACGTCTGCAACCGACTCGGCGAAATTGGTGAGCGCTCCGAAAGAGGCGAGCACCGCTATCGCGCCGGCGCCGATCAGCCAACCCATTAGATATTTTCGGGTGACTCGTCCCTGCAGGAATCGCTCGACGCCGGCGCATGAAAGCAGCGCTATCGCCAGAGTTCCGACGAAGAAAATGGTCGCGGGCGCCCTGAAGTATTTCGTGCCGGGCACGATCGCGTAGGGAATTCTATAAAATGGCGTCGCGCCGCCGAGGGACCAGAGCAGCGAGATGAGAAGCGCTACAGACCAGAATATGATGTGCTTGCGCTTAAGATCGCTCCGCAACCCAATGAACGCTGCGCCGGCTAAAATTAGAACAATCGCGCCGACATAATCGGAATGAAGGTGGATCCCGTTTCGACCCCAGTAGTGCTGGAGCATCCCAGAGAATTGCGGAAGGTACGAGTTGAGCAATTCTTCGGGTGGCCATGCATAAGAAGTCGCGCTCTGATAGTCGCCCAGTCCCCCAGCTCGCGGGGACCACGGGACGTACTCGCGAACCGGGAGGTACTGCACCGCACCGATAGCCAACCCAATGATTACGGACCCAAGAGCGGCACCCAATCTCCGCACGGCGACAACTCTCGGCAGCGCGGGCCCATCGACCGCTGCGAACGCCAGGAAAAGAGCGTAGGCACCGCAAGTGAGCAACGTGTACTGAAGAAGTTGAGGGTGCGGGCTCAGCACACAAAGCCCGATGATCAGCGCGAACGCGCCCCAGCTCCACTCCCGTCCCTGACGGATTCCACGATAAAGAAGCCAGAGCGCGAGGGGAAACAGCGCACTCACGAACAATTTTCCATCATGACCGGGAGACACGGACGAGGCAATTTGTCCGCTCATCATATAAGCGATACCGCCGATGAGCGCGCCCGGGAAGCTGTAGTCAATTGCCCGCAGAAAGCCGTAAGTGAAAAGACCGGCGAGGAAGATGTGGATGATGAATCCCCACGTCATGGCAACGTCGGTCGGCAGCACCATTCGCAACAGGAACGTCGGATAAAAAATGTCGCCGTGCATCGCCGCCACATACGGCATTCCGCCGAAAAGGTACGGATTCCACATGGGGAAATGTCCGGTCGCCTTCAGTGTACTGGCTGCGAATTCCCTGAACGCATAACCCGCGATGTATTGGTCACTGTGCGGATTTACCAGGAACCTTCCCACTAGCGCGGGATAGGCGAGAGAAAGAGTGCAGATCGCGTAGACGATCGATGCCCAACCAAATGCGAAACGCGGCGCCGGGAGCGCCGCGGATGCATTAGCGGAAGCGGGAACGGGTCGGGACTTCTCTCGGGCGTGCGCCATTGGCGATCAGTGTGATAGTGACTTCCGGCTCGCTCCAGTTGCGACGTACAAACCGCTCGGCACCAGCTCGACAATGGTCAGCCACAACCGAGCCGCAATCGCAACGAGCGCCGCGTCAGCCTCGTTGGCAAGACCGAGCTGCGTCATGAAAGCGGCCAGAGTAAACTCCCTCACGCCCAAGCCAGCAGGCGCGATCGGCGAGATAAAGCCAAGGATGTACGCAGCGGTGTAAACTGCGATGTACGATGAAATTTCGCCAGGCGAAACGCCCAGCAGTCCACGCACAAAAAGCTCGAACGCAAAACCGTAGAAGAGCCACGAGAGCGACGTCGCCACCGCGGCCGTCCAAATACTTCTCGCCGGCACCGTTGGCGGAACGATCTCCCTTCCCATCAGTCCACCGATCCAAACTGACAACGGCGGCAAAAATCTCGGCGCGCTGAGGAGAATTGCGACAAGAATCAGCACGCTCGCGCCTACGAGGAGCGGCTTGCCGAGAAGCTTCGCTCCCGTCACCATCACGATGGCAGTTCCAGTCGCGAGACTCACCGTCTGCATGATGACCGAGGAGCCCGCGGCCGCGAGAGCCGATCGTCCACGCTCCCGCGCCATAACGCCCATCGCGGTGAGTGACCAGATATTTCCTGGGACGTATTTCCCGAGATTGGACAGAAACCAGATTCGTGCTGCTGGTCCCAGCGGTAACTCCGAATCCCACGCGCCGAGCACTCTGCGCCAGCCTTCGATGAGAAGCAAGTAACTCAGTAAGACCAGTGCGGTTGCCGCCAGGATCCACTGCCATTGAAGCTGGATGTGAAAGAGCCTTGGCTCGACCGTGGTCCACTGTCTCGCTAGCGTTCGCCCCGCGAAGAAAAGGACGACCGCGGCGAAGATCCACTGCGCGATCCGGAATGCCTTACGACCCGTTGTTGCCAAGAACCTGTCTGTATATCCCGGCGTAGCGCCGCGCCGCGGATTCGGGCGCGAACGCGGAGAGTGCGTAAAGTCTCCCTGCTTTGCCGAGGTCACTTCCCTGCCCGTCCCGTCCGAGAATGTCGTCGAGAGCGGTAGCGAGAGCGGCGCTGTTTCCTGGCGGGACCAGAACACCGGTCTTGCCGTTCTGAATCACGTCGCGAAGGCCGCCTGAATCGAAGGCCACGACCGGAGCCTCACAGAGAAGCGCTTCGACCGCGACCAACCCCAAACCTTCATCAGCGGAAGGCACCACAACGGCGCTCGCGCTCTGATAGAAGCGCGGCAGCGCGGACTGAGACAGCTGACCGTGCCATCGCACTCGCGACGATATGCCCAATTCTCCAGCCATTTTCTCAAGCGACGAACGCGCTGGACCGTCCCCGACGATGTCAAGCGGAGCCTGGTTCTGCATTTCTGACATTGCGCGGAGGAGATGCTCGACACCCTTCTGTGGTGAGAGGCGGCCTACGAAAAGGAGTCGCTTGCCGTCGCGCGAGCTACCGGGTCCAAACAGCTCTGTTGCGACAGGCATCGGCGCGACCATTGGGTGTACATCGGGTACGAGCGCCTCAGTCTCGTCCTTGAGCCAACGCGATACTGTTGTTACCGCCGCGGAATGGCGCAGCACGTGCCCAAAAAGCGGTTTGGCAACGCCAACCTTTCGCACGAGCCGGACGTCGGTCCCGTGCAGCGTGGTGACGAGCGGAAGATGCGAAAGTCCGCCAAGCCAGGTGCCCACCACTCCATTCGGAAACCACCAGTGTGCATGGACCACCTGTGGCTCGAAGTTTCGCCGCGCGCGCACAGCCTGTACGAAATCGGCGCCGAGGAAGCCGACAAGAGCGAACTTGGCGCTCCACGATGACGCGACGTCACCCGCCATGTTTCCGGTATACGCCAGCTTCTCGTAACGTCGCGGGGCGTAGCGAAACCGCTCGACACTCACGCCCTGGAATTCTTCGCTGGACGGAAGCCCGGCGGCGGCAGGAGCAACCACGTGGACATTCACGTCCTCATCGCGCAGAGCTATGGCGAGACGGAGAATGAACGAGCCGGCAGCATCTCCTTCCGTTCTTGGGAACGAGTGCGTGAGAAACAGTACGTTCATTCGTGTTATTGAGTCGGTGGAGTTTCGCGTTGCCGCGAGAGATCTTCGATCCGGTTTGCCAGCAGGCTCAGCTCCGAGCGCTGCGCCGCAATTAGCTCACCTATGAGTCCGGTGGCGAAGAACACGCTACCGACCGTGACACAAGTCTCGACGAGATTTACCAGCGGGCGAAAACCAACACCGCCGATCACTCGCCAAAGGATTGCCACCACCCCGACGATTACGCCCACGATAAAAAGAAAAGCGCCAAGGACGCCGAAGAGAAGCAGCGGCTTGCGAGCGAACCTCAGCTCGAACCAAACGGCCAGCATGTCGAGCAGGCCGACCGGAATGCGTCCAATGCCAAACTTCGACTGTCCAGCGTGCCGCGGGTAAAGAGGCATCGGGACTTCCGTTACTGAGAATCCATCCGCTGCGGCCATCACCACCATGTATCGGTGCCAATCGGGGCGGTTGGGTAGCGCGTCCATCACCTCGCGGCGGTACGCTTTGACAGAATTGAGATCGCGCACGGTGACTTTGAACAACCGCCGGCTCAGACGATTGTATATCCCGGACACGAAGGCCTTCTCGTACTTCCCTTCCTTGTAGCCGGCGACCATGTCAGCGTTGCCGCTCAGGATTGGGTCGACCAGGCGCGGAATGTCCTCCGGCTTGTACTGCAGATCGGCGGGATAGAATACGAGGACGCTCCCCCGCGAGTGGAGGTATCCCGTACGGAGGGCGTCAGCGATGCCACGCCGCACTCCGTGACGCACCGGCCTGAGAAACGGATACTCGCCGGCGAGGCGCTGCAGCACGGCCCACGAGTCGTCGACTGACCCATCGTCGACCACGATCACTTCGTACTTCTGAGGAGCGGAGGCAAAGGCCGTTCTTGCCTGCTCCATGAAGAGTGGAAGGTTGGCTGCCTCGTCCTTCGCCGGAACGAGCACGCTCACATCGGGACGAGTGCCTGGGGTCTGGTGACCGCTTCCCTTGAAGCGCTGTACGGCGTCGGTCTGGGGGACCGACGTCATACTCTCTTGCGCATCCGCGCGGAGAGCACGCCCAGCTGATCCCGGTATTTCGCGACAGTGCGGCGAGCAATCTGCACGCCGCTTTCGCGGAGGATGTTGACGATCGCCTGGTCGGTGAGGGGGTGCTTTGGATCTTCTTCCTGGACCAACTTCTGGAGCTGCGCCTTGATTCCGCGCGCGGAGACATCCTCCCCATCCGACGTCGCGAGCCCAGACGAGAAGAAAAACTTGAGCGGCAAAACGCCTCGGGGAGTCTGAACGAACTTCTCGTTGGTCACCCTGCTCACCGTCGACTCGTGCATGTTGATGACTTCGGCAACTTCGCGGAGCGTGAGCGGCTTGAGATACTGTATTCCCTTCTCGAAGAACTCTCGCTGACGCTCGACGATGTAATTCATGACCTTGAGCATCGTCTGGCGGCGCTGCTCGATTGCCTGGATCATCCAGTTGGCGGAGTTGAGCTTGTTGGAAATGAACTCCTTGTTCTCCCCGTCGAACTTCTTCTTGTCGCGAGCAATCTCCTGGTAGGCTCTGCTCAGCTTCAGTCGCGGCAGGTTGGCGTCATTCAGGAAGACGTGGTATCGGTCGTCGATCTTCTCGACGATGAGATCAGGGATGATGTAATTGTCGTCGCGTGATCCGTATTGGAGACCGGGCTTGGGATCGAGCTTCGCGATCTCGTCGGCTGCTTTCTGCACATCCCCGGCACTTATCCCGAATCGTTTCGAGATCTCGCTCCATCGGTGATTGATCAGCTCCTCGAAGCAGTCTCTGACTAGACGATACGGAACCGACTGTTCGAGGCCCGCTTCCCTGAGCTGCAGAAGAAGGCATTCACGGAGGTCCTGCGCGCCGACGCCAGGTGGATCGAGGCTCTGAATCGTGCCGAGCATCTTCTGACCTTCTTCCATCGTGTAGAGCGGGAGATCGTCGGTATCTCGTCCCGCCTCCTCGGCAGCCTTCGTCACAACCTCGTTCAAGGCGCGGACAATATCTTCAACCCCGCTCGCGAGATAGCCGTCGTCGTTAATGTTGCCTATGAACTCGTCGGCGAGCAGCATCTGGCGCGGGCTGAGCTCGAGAAGACTTACCTGGTCTCGGAGATGGTCGCTCAGATCGCGGGTCGCGACGGTCACTGGCTCGAAGTACTCCCGCTCTTCGTGCTCTTCGCGGCGCCCTCCGGCGGTATCAAATCCGTCCAGGAGAATCTCTTCCCAGTCGATCTCACCGGCGCGCTCGTCCTCGGTTTCTGCTTGCGCCGGCTCCTCCGCCTCACCCTCCTGCTCTTCTTCCTCGTCCTCTGCCTCGACGAGATCGAGAAATGGGTTATTCAGCAACTCCTGTTTGAGATGCTGCTGAAGGTCGAGGAGCGGCATGTACAGCAAATCCATCGCCTGATAAAGGCGTGGATTTATCTTCAGCTCCTGCCGAAGCTGGGTCGATTGATTGAGGCCGGGCTTCAAGAGACCGTCACCTCTTCGCGATCACGCGAGAAACGCTCGCGAAGCCGGGCAGTGAGCGTTGGGCCAAGGTAGATGTCGGCAACGGTTTCATCGAATACCAGATCGCGTACTGTTCCTGACACTTTCAACAGTCCGTCGAACATAATGTATGCGCGGTCCACAATGTCGAGTGTCTGCTCGACATTGTGATCGCTGATCAGGACTCCGATTCCGCGGTGCCTGAGGCCGGCAACTATAGTTTGAATGTCGTGCACGGCGATCGGGTCGACGCCGGCGAAAGGTTCATCGAGCATCATGAATTTCGGATCGGTTACGAGCGCCCTCGTGATTTCGAGCCGCCGACGTTCGCCGCCGGAGAGAGCGTACGCCTTGCTCTTGCGGAGCCGCTTGATGCTGAGCTCGTCGAGGAGTTTCTCAAGGCGCGCGGAGCGCTCTTCCGCTGACAGCGGGAGGGTCTCCAGGATGGCCATTATGTTGTCCTCGACCGAGAGCTTTCGAAATATGGAAGGCTCCTGCGAAAGATAGCCTATTCCGCGGCGCGCCCTCTCATACATGGGCAATTTTGTGATGTCCTCTCCGTCCATGACAATGCGGCCCGACAAGGGCTGGATGAGACCGACGATCATGTAAAACGTCGTCGTCTTGCCCGCGCCGTTGGGGCCCAGGAGTCCAACGATCTCTCCCTGCTGGAGTCGGAGCGCAACGTCGTTTACCACCTTTCGTCCGCGATAGACCTTGGTAAGGCGTTCCGCCTCGAGAATGCTTCCGCTCACGAGTTGTGGCCGCGGCGGCGTCGAAAGCGCGAGGCGCGAGTGCTCGCCAGTCTCGCGCATCGCTTCCGCCAACTCAGCGCGATTCGGTGCTATGTCTTTCCATAGGGCCGGAGCGATGCGGACGACGGCGGCGTCGCTCTCCATATCCCCGTCGAGACGAAGAAGCACCCCTCCCTCGACGAGGCGCGGAAGAATCGAGCTCGCCAGATACGCGCGCACTTCATCCTGTGCGAGCCTGCCTGCTTCCTGCTGGGCATTCGCGCCCTTGGCGCGAAGGCCGCGCAGATAGTCGTCGCGGTAATTGGCGGCAACGTCCTTTACGCGGGCGACTCCGCCTTCGTCTGCCGCACGAATGATCGCGTGTAGTGCAAATCCGTCCAGCCTGTCCGCCTGACCGGAGCCGGTTATTAGCGCTTTAACCGTTTCGCTCAAATTTCCCGCTGGCGTCACTTCTTAACTCCGGGGACCCGCGCCGGGGGTGGTGGCGTGCCTGGTGTGCCCGTGGATGTTTGGCCAGCGGGAGGCGTGGTCGTCTTCACCGGCGCCGCAGCTTCAGTCGCGGGTTCGATGATGACGCCCGTTGCCTCGTCCGTGACCGTAACGGTTTCGACTTTGCGATCCACGAAGGCGATATCGATCACTTTCCCACGCACATAGTTCACGGTCGGCTCTGTTTGAGGACCCTTCGAATTCTTCATCTGATAAAAGGATTTCGCATTGCCGAGGGCTACGATCTGCCGGACTTGGGGACGGCTGGAAGTGTCCGCCGTAGCTACGGTATCGAACTTGGCGATGATGCTGTCCCCGCTCATCCAGTCTCGCTGCTTGGACACGACGCCAGAATCGGGATTGCTTTCGGCGTAAGCCTTACGCAATGCCCGGACCTCTCTGACGCGCTGGTCTGGCATTAGAGCGTCAATCGAGTCGGCGATAATCTCTCTTTCCGGCGAAACGGCGTGCGCGCGCGTCTTTCCCCACGCCATCGCTCGTTGAAGTCGGTTTCCTGTTACCCGGAGGTCGATTGAGTCGGCGACGAGCTCCAGGTCCTGGCTCAAAGCGTGGCCGGTCGGGGTCGCGACGACTCGCTCAACCTGACGATTTCGCGAAAAGACGTCGATCACGCCGCCGGTGAGAGTGAAGGTGCGCGTGCCGATGCCCTTTACCATTGGGTCTCGCATCAGCCGCGCGAAATCACGTCCGCTATCCATGAACGCGGAGTCTCCAGTGGCGAGAAGATCGGGCCGGGTGATCTGTACCCGCCCTGACGCGTAAACCAGACTGTCCCCGTCCATCGTGATTTGATTTGCGACGATGTGCGCGGTGTCCGGCGGTCGTCCACGTCCGGTTGTGTCCTTTTGAACGAGAGTAACCGTTGGACGACCGGGTGCAAACAAGTGTGCGACCGGCCGCCGCTGAGTGCTGCGGTAGTAATCCGCGCTCGGCCCTCGCAGCACGCTGCCGTTTGACATCACAGCCACTACGTCGCCTTCGGCGTGTAGGTGATCGTCGTTCTGGTAATACGTCATCGTTCGCGAAGTCACGTTGGCGCGCGGTTCATTGTAGTGGACATTGCCAACCAGGAAAAGCCGTCCTTCCGATTCATAGTACTCCGCGCTGTCCGCCGTAAGGGTGTTTCCCTGGCCGATACAGTGAGCGATCACCCCTCCACTCAGGAAAGTGATGTGCTTCCCGGCGGCGTCCATACGAATGTTGATGGGTCCATTCCTGTTGCTGTAATCGAGGTCGCAGCTACTCGGGATATTCTGAGCGTGTACCGTTGTCCCCGCCGCAAAGATCGACAGCATCGCAGCGCACGCCGATTTTGCAATTCTCACCGCTTGGGCACCGACTGTGGAGTGCTACTGGCCGCGGCGGACTGAGTCGAAACCCCCTTAACGACGCCGGTGGCGCCCTTCAGAACCTGCATGTTCTTCATATCCGGATCGGATCTGAACCCCACTCCCGCCAGAGTCCTGTTCGGCTCGGTCAGAACGAAGGCGCTGTCGCTCGAGATCTGATTCGCTTGTTGGCTATACAGAAGCTCTGGCGTCGTCAACCGACGGCCGTCCTCCGAAACGACGACGACATGCTTTCGCGCTATCATCGCGCTGGTGCGGCTGTTGTAGGTGCCGCGCTCGGACGTGAGCACGGCGTTCTTCTCCCCGGTGACGGTAAAAAACGTCGTGTGCACTTTTTCCAGCTCAACACGCGTGTTGTCGTCGAAAAAATAAGCGGTGTCGGACTCGAGTCGCGCGCGCGCCAGGCCCTGGTCAGTCAATACCAGTCGCGCGCCATACATCACCTGGTCGGCAGAATCAGCAAGCGGCGAATGGGCCGCGACGGGGGGCTGCTTTTTCGTGGTGCACCCAGCGATCGACAGCATTATGGGCGCGACTCGCCACAGCATCAGCGCAATGGCCTTGTGGACTCGGCGGGCGGTGCCGGGCATTAGACCACACCGGCGCGCATCAGGTCGTGTAGGTGGACGACACCGACGATTCGGTCCTCAGCGTCCAGCACCGGCATCGCGATTATCCCATGGGTCTCCATGCGATAGACGACCGCACTGCCAAGCTCGTCGGCGCGGGCAAGCTTGGGACTCGAATTCATTACCTTCGTCACCGAAATTGGAAAAACGTTCTCCTCACGCTCCATGAGGCGCGAGAGATCGCCAGTAGTGATGACGCCCGCAATTGCGCCGCCGTTTCGCGTAACAATTGCTATCCCGCGTCGTTCCGCGAGCTGCACCACAGCCTCGCGCATGGTGGCCGAATGGGGTAGCAGTGGCAGCTCGTTGGTGATCATCACGTCGGACACTCGGGTGAGGAGCCTTTTACCGATCGCGCCGCCTGGATGAAGACGGGCGAAGTCGTCGGCGTCAAATCCCTTTTCTTCCAGAAGCGCGATCGCGAGTGCATCGCCCAATGCGAGAGCGACAGTCGTACTTGTCGTTGGTGCGAGATCGTGCGGACACGCTTCCTCCTTCACCCATGCGTCGACCGTCACGTCGCTGTGTCGCGCGAGTGTCGATTTGGTGTTGCTCGTTAGCGCGATCGTACATACCCCGAGGCGCTTCAAATGGTCTAGCAGGTCGAGAACCTCTGCAGACTCGCCGCTCTTGGAGATCAGGATTGCAATGTCTGATTCGTCCACGATGCCGAGGTCGCCGTGCACGCTGTCAGACGGATGGAGAAACGTTGCCGGCGTTCCGGTCGACGTGAGTGTCGCCGCGATCTTGCGGCCGATGAGCCCCGACTTCCCTACTCCCGAGACAATCACTCGCCCCTCTGATCGAGCGATGCTCTCTACAGCTCGCGCGAAGTCGTCGCCGATTCGGCGCTCCGCTTCGCCAAGCGCCTCGGTCTCCATGCGGAGGACACGACGTCCGCGCTCGACGATGTCCTTGTGGGTCATCGGTTGATGCGGTCCCAGATATCGACGGCTCGTTCCATCAATGCGGCCATATCGGAGAGCGGCAGCATGTTGGGTCCGTCGCTGGGAGCGCAATCAGGATCGGGATGGGTCTCGAGGAAAAGTCCCTGGGCGCCCGCTGCAATCGCGGAGAGCGCGAGGACTGGCACAAACTCGCGTGCTCCGCCGCTCGAACCATCCGGTCCCTGTCCTGGTTTTTGAACACTATGGGTCCCGTCGAATATCACCGGCGTTCCGCACGCTTCGCGGAGGCGGGTGAAGGAGCGCATATCGACTACCAGATCTCCATAGCCGAAGAAAGTCCCGCGCTCCGTGACTGCGATATCCCGTGAACGGCCGTGGGCCTGTTCACGGCCGCGGATTTTCTGCACGGCGCCACGCATGCCTTCGGGCTGAAGCCACTGCCCCTTTTTCACGTTGACTGGTCGTCCCGTTGCTCCGGCCGCTTCGAGAAGATCGGTTTGTCGGCAGAGAAAAGCGGGAATCTGGAGAACGTCGACCACCGAAGCTGCCGGTGCGCATTGATCCGGAGCGTGGACGTCCGTCAGCACGGGAAGGCCTGTCGCGTCGCGAACGCGCTCGAGCGCCGCAAGTCCGGCGTCGAGACCTGGGCCGCGCGCGGCATTCCGGTTCGAGCGGTTAGCCTTGTCGAAGCTGGCCTTGTAGATGATTCCACCCGGCACCTTATCCGCCAGTCTCGCGAGTGCCTCGCCGACGCGAAGATTGAGGTCGTCGCTCTCGAGAACGCACGGGCCCGCAATGAGGAAAAGCTTATCGGGAGAAAAAAAGTTGCGCACGCTATTCCGCCGTTTCGACGGACGAGCGCTTGCGACCACCTCGCGCCGGCGACTTCGCCTGCACCGCGGCGCCGATGAAGCTCGCAAAGAGAGGGTGCGGACGAGTCGGGCGCGATTGTAGCTCGGGGTGGAACTGGCAGCCGATGTACCACGGGTGTGTCTGAAGCTCAACGATCTCGACGAGTGATCCATCCGGCGAGAGTCCGCTCAGGTTGAGCCCGTGTTCGACGAACTGATCTCTGTACTTGTTGTTCACTTCGTAGCGATGGCGGTGTCGCTCGCTCACCTGAGGCACACCGTAAATTGCACCAGCCTGCGTTCCGGGACCGAGCCGGCATGGATACGCGCCCAGACGCATCGTGCCCCCAATGTCGGTGACGTGCTGCTGGCCCTCCATCAGTGAGATCACGGCGTTCCCGCAATCCGGGGCGAACTCGCTCGAGTGACTATCCGAAAGCCCCATGACGTTGCGGGCGAACTCGATGATTGCCGTTTGCATGCCGAGGCAGATGCCGAAGAACGGCAATCCGGATTCGCGCGCGTACCGAATGGCTTCGAGCATTCCCTCGACGCCCCGGACGCCAAACCCGCCGGGCACCAGAACTCCGTGAAAATCGGCGAGCAGCTCGCGTGTCTTCTCACGACTCGTGAACAGGTCGCTCGCGAGCCACGATATCTCAACGCCAACATCGTTGGCAATTCCACCATGAATCAGCGCTTCCTGAACACTCTTATAACTGTCGATCAGTCCGGTGTACTTGCCGATGACGGCGATCTTCACTCTGCCGTGTGGATGCAGGATGCGCTCGACCATCTGGCGCCACCTGGAAAGATCCGGCGCACGCCGCCCGAGGAGCCCGAGCTTGTGCATGGCGCGCTCGTCGAGTCCCTGCTCGTGAAACAGAAGCGGAATCTGGTAAATCGTCGGAACGTCTCTGCTCTCGATTACCGCTCCGAACTCGACATTGCAGAAAAGTGCAATCTTCCGCTTCACTTCCTCGGAAAGCGCGCGCTCGGTTCTGCATATCAGTATGTCGGGCTGGATTCCGATCTCCATCAGCTCACGCACCGAATGCTGTGTCGGCTTCGTCTTCACTTCCCCGGCGGCTGCGATGAAGGGAACGAGCGTCAGGTGGATGAAGATCGCGTTCTCGCGCCCGATCTCGTGGCGGAATTGCCTTATGGACTCGAGGAACGGCAACGACTCTATGTCGCCGACAGTGCCACCGATCTCGACTATCACCACGTCGCTTTCCGGAGCGAGGCGCTTCATTGCTCCTTTGATCTCATCGGTCACATGAGGAATGACCTGGACCGTCGATCCGAGGTACTCACCGCGACGCTCCTTGGTGATCACGCTTAGATAGATCCGTCCGGTCGTGATGTTGTTGGCCTGCGCGAGTGAGCGGTCGATGAAACGCTCGTAATGACCGAGGTCGAGATCAGTCTCCGCGCCGTCGTCGGTCACAAAGACCTCGCCGTGCTGGAACGGCGACATCGTCCCCGGGTCGACGTTCAGGTACGGGTCGAACTTCATTATCGTCACGCGCATTCCGCGCTCGACCAAAAGTCTTCCGAGCGATGCCGCTGCTATTCCCTTCCCGAGCGAGGAAACGACTCCGCCCGTGATGAAGATGTAGCGCGTTTGCTGGCTCGAGCTAGCCGACATTTGTTACAGCTCCATTCATAAAGGCGTCCCAACGCGCATTGGCGCGCTCAAGGTCTTCTTCGGTGTCGATACCGCTCGCCGGTTCTTCGCTCGTCACCGCGACACCCATCGGTAAGCCCGCGGCCAAAGGCCGCAGCTGTTCCAATCGCTCGATCTCCTCGAGCGGGTGCGGCGGAAGTGAGACCCATTGTCTCAAGGCGTCGCGGGCATACGCATAGACGCCAATATGCTGAAGGGTGCGCTCGGCAAGTCGCGGCGCGTCAGCGGAGTCCCGAAGGTATGGGATTGGCGCGCGCGAGAAATACATCGCACGTCCGTCATCGGCGACAACGACCTTTACCAGGCTTGGCGCGTCCAGAATCTCCGAGCTCGCTCTCGACGCCGCCGTTCCCAGCGGGAAACGTCCGCCTGAGACAAGCTCAGCCGCTCCACGAACCGCGGCCTTACCGATAAAAGGCTCGTCACCCTGAACGTTCACAATCGTGTCATAACCCTGGAAGCGAGGATTTGCCGCGACTTCTGCTACTCGCTCGGTTCCCGACGAGTGCGCGGAGCTCGTCATGACGCAATCCGCGCCTGCCTGGCGGACGGTGGAGGCCACCGAGTCGTCGTCCGTCGCGACGACAACGCCATCGGCGACATTCATTTGTGAGATTCTTTGCCAGACCCGGACAATGAGGGGGAGTCCGGAGAGGAGACGCAGGGGTTTGCGGGGGAGGCGCATGGCACCGAGGCGCGCCGGAATCACCACAAGCGTCCTCATCACCCACTCTTAATTGCGCGACACGATGCAAAAGTCACGCTCAGGAATATACCCACGCGCCCTGAGCCGGGCAAACCTTTCGTCGACTCGGTTGTTATGGAAGCGATAATCCTATCGAGAATGCGGAGCGACGGGACAGCGGTGAGCGATGACTTGCGGGGTCGATTGCATAGTCCATTCTGAAAAAGCTCACCCCAGCCCCGACGCCGACGTTCTGAATGAGCGGCGGCAGCGTCCCCTCGCCGGCATTTCCCGCCGCGTAGTGAAGCGCGACGAACGGACTTCCCACATAAGGCAATTGCACGCGATTGATCGGAATCATGTAGTCCCCATCGATGTAAAGAAGCCGATCACCGCCGAGCGTAAGCAAGCTGACTGTTGCGAGGGTCCCGGATCCGCCGAGGTAGGCGAAGCGCTGCGGCGGAGCTATCTTGCCGCCGGTGAGCAGCGCGTGACCCTTGAAAGTGAGAGTCTGGCTGCCAAACGTTGAAAATTGTACGTGGCCGTCGAGAGTGGTCTGGGTGAAATCGTTTCCCACCACACGGCACGCGGCGTCGGTCGACATGCCTGAACAATCCGCTACGAGGGATGTGCTGAGAGAATGCTCAACCTGGGCATCGAGATTTGCGTCGACGGCGCCGCGAACGAGCGTAATTCCGGTGCCCGCAAGGAGTGACGTGATCCTTCCCTTCTCAACTCGCGGGTTCGCCCGGCGCATTCTGAGACTGCCTTTCCTGCCGTAAAAACTCCACGGTGATTTCAACGGCGCTATCGACCCCGTCGACCAGTCGCGCTCGATGTTGCCGCCGATGAACGGCGTGAGGGTAAGAGCCGTTGTCGTCAGCGTGCGCGTAAAACGTGCGTTGGCGCGATCGCCGCGAAAGTAGTTGCGCGCGTCGCTGCCCACACCGATCGCAGCGAGTGAATTGATAAGATCCGAACGGATCCACTCATCGTTGCTGAACGTCCCTCGGCCGGCGAACAGCTTGATCTCGTTGTTGTCTCCTGGGCGAATAAATCCTTCGAGCGAGGGATCCCAGTCGCCAAGATTGGAGCGGTAGCTCACGAGGGCGTCGAGCTGAAGGCGCTCGTCTCCCACGTTTAGCTCCGGACCCCACGGCAGTGTGAGGCCGTTAACCCGATCGTAGGTCGGGACGCGAAGCCCTAAGCCGAGCGGGAGAGTAATCGGCGACTCGCGGTATTCGACGTACGAGGTGTCCACAGCCGAGGTCGTGTCTTGTGCGCCGGCACCCGCGGCGCATGCGAGGAGAGCGGCGCCGACCAATTTGGCTGTGATCATAAATAGAGACAAAGAAAGTTTCTCAGAATTGCCTTCCCGTTTTTCGTCAGAATTGATTCGGGGTGGAACTGCACACCCCATACCGGATGCTGTCGGTGCCTCACCGCGTGGATTTCCGCAGGATCGTCCTGCGCTCTCGCGACGACTTCGAGGGAGTCGGGCAGCGATGCGCTTTCGATGACGAGTGAATGGTAGCGCATCACCTCCAGCGGGCTCTCGATGTTCGCAAAGATTCCCCGCCCGTCGTGAGTGATCCTCGAGGTCTTACCGTGCATAAGAGTTCGGGCACGCACCACCCTTCCGCCGTAAGCCTCGCCTATTGCCTGGTGCCCGAGGCAAACTCCGATTGTCGGGATCGTCTTTCCCCACCGTCTTATTGCTTCGACAGTGATTCCCGCGCCCGAGGGCGTGCAGGGGCCCGGAGAGATCACCATGCGCGTCACTCCCATCGTGCCGATATCGTCAACCGAAATCTCATCGTTGCGCTTGACCACCGGATGCTCACCAAGCTCGCCGAGATACTGAACGAGGTTGTAGGTAAAGGAGTCGTAGTTGTCGAGGACGAGGAGCATGGCTAAAAGTAGGCAATTGAGACATGCGTAGCGGAGCCGCACTCACCCCGACGGCGCCGGTCCCGATTACCTGAGTTAACCTCGCGGATGATACTGCTTGTGCACACTGCGCAGATATTCCCGGTCGATGTGCGTATAAATCTGGGTGGTGGAGATGTCGACGTGCCCGAGCATTTCCTGCACGGCTCTCAGATCTGCCCCGCCCTCGAGCAGGTGCGTTGCAAACGAATGCCGGAGAGTGTGCGGTGAAACGGGCTTTGTGATTCCAGCCTGCTTGACGTATTTGCGGAGGATCTTCCACGCTCCCATTCTCGAGAGCGGCTGTCCGCGCGCATTCAGAAACAGCACTCCCTTGCCCTCTCCTTTTTCGAGAGCTGGTCGAAGCTCACGCAGGTACACAGCGGTGGCGCCGATCGCTTTCCTCCCGATCGGCACGAGACGCTCCTTCGCACCCTTGCCAAACACCCTCACCAGATGATCCTGAAGCATCACGTCCCGCACTCCGAGCGAGATCCACTCCGAGACCCGCAGTCCCGCACCGTAGGCGAGCTCGAGCATCGCCCGGTCGCGGAAGACTAACGGCTCGGAGAGCGACGGGGCCGCGAGAAGTTTCTCAACCTCCTCCACTCCGAGCACTTCCGGCAGTGTTCGCCACCTCTTTGGAGTCTCCAGTCGCTCGCTCGGATCTCTGACGACGTGTCCTTCTCCAATCAGAAATCTGAAATACGTCCGGACGGCAGACACGTTCCGCCTGATCGATGCCGGCGCAAGTCCAAGGTCCTTGAGATGGTAGACGTATTCGCGGAGAGTGCGCGCGCCGACCTCACTGGGCGACTTCGCCCCTTTCACCGATGCGTACGAGACGAAGCGCGCGATGTCGAGCCGGTACGCCTTGCTCGTCTGAACGGACGCACCCTGCTCGAGCGCCAGGAAGTCGTCAAAGCGCTCGATGAAGAATGCCCGAGAAATCGCGTCGTCCAATGTGACGCTAGCCACGTTTCGCACTTCGATGTTTGATGTACCAGACTCCGAATACTAAAGCGACGATGCCGATGGCGACGCCGCCGGCAACCTTCCCCGACCTCACCAGGTAGTGCTCGACGACATCCCAGTTGTCTCCCGCGCGGAACGCCAGAAACGTAATGAGAGCGAACCACACGGCGGAGGCGCTTGCGACGGATAGGATCACCTTGAAGGCAGGCAGCTTCATTGCCCCGGCGAACGGCGGGACGATCGCCCGTACGCCGGGAAGAAATCTGCTCACGAAGAGCCCGGCCAACCCATAACGTTTGTGGAGCTGTTTGATCCGCGTCTCGACGTCGGGCCCGGCGTACCTCTCGAGACGCCGGAGAAAAGCCTTCGACCCGAATCGCCGGCCGAGCGTGTAGGTAATGCACGCACCCGCCACGTTGCCGAACCATCCCAGAAAAAAAACCGTGAACGCAGACCCGTGCGCTCTGTCGGCGAGAAAGCTTCCGAACGCAATTACGGCATCCGAGGGAAATGGAGGGAAGAAATTCTCGAACGCCGAGAGCACGGCGATGGTTGCATAGAGCGATCCGAGGGGCAGATCACCGAGCCACCCCGCAAGTGATTGAAGCATTCGCTAGCGTTTCCGGTTCAGCGTGGCCACGGCTATACAAGCGAGACCTTCTTTCCGCCCGATCCAGCCCATTCCTTCGTTGGTCTTCCCCTTGACGCTCACGCTCTCGGAATCGATACCTAGCGCCGCCGCGAGCCGGGCCCGGATTGCCTGACGGTGCGGCGAAAGCTTCGGCGTTTCTGCAATGACGGTGATGTCGACTTGACCGATCGAGTGCCCGGCTGCTGTGATCCTTCTCACGGCGGCCTCGAGCATTCCGATCGAATCTCGGTCTTTGTTGCTGGGATCCGTGTCTGGAAACATCTCGCCGATGTCGCCGAGCCCAGACGCGCCAAGTATCGCGTCAGTGACGGCATGACAGATCGCGTCACCATCGGAGTGTCCGGCGAGCCCTGGTTCATTCGGTATAAGTACACCGCCCAGCTTCAACGGCCGACTCGGAGCATACCTGTGAGAGTCGTAGCCGACACCGACCCGGATACTCTTTGAGGCGTCTATCTGACTGATTCTGTTTTGCGAGGCCTCGCCGCCGTTGTCACGCGGCATCCGCGCGCATCGCCGGAACGTCCAGGAGCGTGTAGTCCTGCTTGCGGCGCGCCGGCGTGAATCCAGCGTCGCGAATCAGCCGTTCCATCTCGTCGGTGGACGTGCGGTGAGTGGTGTTTGCCGCTGAAACGACGTTCTCCTCGATCATCAGCGAGCCGAAGTCATTGCATCCGAAGCGAAGCGCGATCTGGCCGATCTTCATCCCCATTGTTACCCAGCTTGCCTGCAGGTTGGGAACGTTGTCGAGCACGATGCGAGCGAACGCGACTGTGCGCAGATACTCGGTCGCGCCTGTTTTCGGTTGGTGCGACATCGTCGGAGTGTTCTCCGGTTGAAGCGGCCAGCAGATGAAGGCCGTGAATCCACCAGTCCGTGACTGAACCTCCTTTACCCTCTGGAGATGCTCGAGCCTCTCGGCCAAAGTTTCGCCGAGGCCGTACATCATCGTGACGGAAGTCTTCATTCCCTCGTTGTGGGCCAGCTCCATGATCTCGAGCCATCTGTCGGCGCCGGCTTTCTTCGGAGCCACGATGTCGCGTACCCTCTGCACGAGAATCTCGCCACCACCACCGGGAATCGAATCGAGTCCGGCCTTCCTGAGCTCGCGAATCACCTCGATCGCATCCATTCGAAAGAGCTTGGAGAAGAAGTCGATCTCGCTGGGGCTGAATCCATGGATATGGATCGGATGATTCTTCTTGATGTAGCGCATCAGATCGAGATACCAGTCGAACGGGATGTACGGGTTGTGCCCGCCCTGTATCAGAATCTGAACGCCGCCGAGGGCTTTGACCTCGTCGATCTTGGCGCCAATCTGCTCGAACGAGAGCGTGTACCCCTCGCCGTGCTTCGGCCGGCGAGCGAATGCGCAAAATCCGCAATCAGCCACGCACACGTTCGTGTAATTGATATTGCGGTCGATGATGTACGTGATCGTGTTGCCGGGATGCTTTTCCTGTCGGATGCGGTCGGCTTCCGCGCCGAGCTCGAGAAGCGGTGCGTTGGTATAGAAATCGAGAAGCTCTGACGTTTCGCTCATGCGGCTGGCAGGAAGGTAAGAGTGCCGTTCGGAATCCGTCCGCGCTCGACCAGTCGTCGGTAGAATTCGGTGAGTCCGGCGAGGTGCGGGTACGACAACCCGTAGTCGAGGCCAGACAGATAAGCGGCGCAAACATCGCGAGCGACGCCCGTCGCTCTGTGTGCCTGTTGCGCCAGGTCGGGAAGATGCCGAAGTCCCCAGTCGCGCGATGAAATGAGGCCGGCGTGCGCGACCAGAGCCTGCCTGACGTCGGTTGTGCGCTGCGCAACCCACACCGCGAATACGAAAGGTTGACCCGTCCATTCCTTCCAGGTCTCACCGAGATCGTACACGAACGGGAATCGCTCGCGGTGATTGGAGCCCAGCACCAAAGCAGCGTCGCCAATGACGAGTCGGGCGTCGGCGGGACTTCCATCGTCCACCACGACGTCTGGGATCTCAGCATCGCCCCGCACGAATTGCGGACGAGCGCGCCACACGTTCTCAAACAGCAGCTCCAGCAGAGCGACGCTCGTCATTGAGCTTCTGCTCACGATCACATCCCTCCCACTGAGCTCTCCGGCGGCCCGTCTCGAGAACAGCATGACGCTGCGTACGGGACCGTCGCAGGAAATGGCGAGGTCGGGCAACAGCAGATACCGATCAGCGTCTCGCGCGTACTCGACGGCAGATACCACGCTTATGTCGAGCTCGCGTGCAGCCATTCGGCGATTCAGATCGGTTGGGACGCCGTCGATCAGCTCGGCGTCCAGGCGAATGAGTCCACGATCGATCGCGCCGTACACCGGGTAGCAATTTATGTAGGGAATGCGCCCGATCTTCATCAGGCAGCCACCGCGCCCGTCTGACGATCGAACACGCGCAAGATGTTATAAAAAGAATCGCGTTCTGCCGGCGTCTTCCCCGCTGAGCGAATGAGCTCGACGATATCGTCCAGGCTGAGCCCTTGCGCCGTGTGCGCTCCCGCCTCGTGGTAGATCTTTTCGCGGACGACCGTCCCTTCGAGGTCGTTCACCCCGAACGCGAGCGACGTCTGCGAAAGAAACGTCGTCACCATGATCCAGTGCGTCTTGATGTGATCGAAGTTGTCGAGGAAAAGGCGTCCGACTGCGAGATTGCGGAGGTCGTCGAATCCGGTCGTCGCCGTGCCCTGTCTGCCGAGCTCGATCCCAAGCTCGTTGTTGTCGGGGTGGTACGCGAGCGGAATATACGCGAAGAATCCGCCGCTCTCATCCTGAAGATCGCGGAGCATTCTCAGGTGGTCCACGCGATCCTGAATTGTCTCGACGTGACCATACAGCATTGTGCAGTTGGACCGAATCCCCAGACGATGCGCCGTGCGGTGCACGTCGATCCAGTCCTCGGCGGCGAGTTTTTTGTCGGCGATCGCCATCCGGACTCCGCGGCCGAAAACTTCAGCTCCCCCACCGGGGAGGGTATCGAGTCCTGCTTCCTTGAGAGCGATCAAGACCTCTTCTACCGACATTTTCTCGATGCGTGCGACGTGAGCGATCTCGACAGCCGTTAGGCCCTTGATGTGAACGTGCGGATACCGGGACTTCAACCCGCGAAACATCTCGCTGTAGTACTGAAGGCCGGCTTTCATGTCGAGGCCGCCAACGATGTGGAACTCCTTGGTCAACCCCGTGGCAGCCGTCTCGGCCTCGGCGTATACCTGATCGAGCGAGTAGTGATAAGCGCCGCTTTCCTTGGGGAGCCGCGCAAAGGAGCAGAAGACGCATGTCTTCCGCAGGTAGCAGATATTGGTCGGGTTGATGTGCTGGTTAGCCGCGAAGGTGACTACGTCGCCGTGTTTGCGCCGGTTTGCGAAGTCCGCGAGCATGCCAACGCCGAGTAAGTCGGGAGAGGTGAACAGGAGCTCGGCGTCCTCAGGCGAGAGTCTCGTGCCAGCTCCGACTTTTTCACCGACGGCCCTCAAAGCTCGATCGGAGATCTTCGCCACATTGAGAACAGGAGTGGTCACGGCTTGAAGCGCTTGAGCGCCAGCGTCGTATTGTGACCTCCAAAACCGAAGCTGTTACTGAGCACTGCGTTTACCTCACGCTTCACGGATTTATTGGGAGTGAAGTTAAGGTCGAGCTCCGGATCCGGATGCTGGTAGTTGATGGTCGGGGGAATAATGCCTGACCCGACGACCATGGCGCTGACCACGGCCTCTACCGCTCCGGCTGCACCGAGCATGTGACCGGTGGCGGACTTGGTCGAGCTGACGTTCACCTTCTTTGCCTCGTCGCCGAAAACTGCCTGGATGGCCCGTGTCTCGTTGAAATCGTTGGCAGGCGTCGAGGTACCGTGCGCGTTGATGTACTGGATGTCGCTGGGCTCGAGACCCGCATCCTTGAGCGCGCGTTTCATCGCCCGCTGCGCTCCCTCGCCGTCCGGTGCGGGTGCTGTTAGATGGTACGCGTCGCCTGTAGCGCCGTATCCCACTATCTCCGCGTAAATGGTTGCGCCGCGTTGCATCGCGTGCTCCATCTCCTCGAGGATGAGAATGCCGGCGCCCTCGCCCATCACGAACCCGTCGCGGGTCGCATCAAAGGGGCGTGAAGCGGACTCGGGGCTGTCGTTGCGCTCCGACAATGCCTTCATGTTGGCAAAGCCTCCGATCGCCATCGGAGTAACGGTTGCCTCCGCACCGCCGGTGATCATGATGTCCGCGTCGCCGTACTGGATGGTCCGATACGCATCACCTATTGCGTGAGCACTCGTGGCGCAAGCTGATACAGTGGCGTAGTTTGGTCCCTTCGCGTTCCACTTCATGGACACGATGCCGGCGGCGATGTCGGCGATGAACATCGGAATGAAAAACGGCGAGATCTTGCCGACGCCTCGCTCGCGGTAAACGTCGTGCTGCTCCTCGAAGCTCTTGAGGCCGCCGATCCCGCTGCCGATGATGACTCCAATCCGGTCGGGATCCATACCGTTCCGGCCATCTGCCAGACCGGCGTCCGTCATTGCCTGACGAGCGGCCGCTACAGCGTACTGCGTGTACTGGTCGGCGCGCTTTGCTTCCTTCCGTTCCATGTAGTCAAGCGGGTTGAAGCCCTTCACCTCGGCTGCAAACCTGACCGGGAATTTGGAGGCGTCGAATTTCGTGATCGGCGCCGTTCCGGACTTCCCCTCTATCAGGGCTCGCCAGGTCGTCGCCACATCGTTTCCGACCGGGGTAATGGCCCCCATGCCAGTGACGACGACTCTTCGCTTCATTAAGCTC
>JBOHTC010000035.1:0-36972 GCA_050733495.1 Gemmatimonadaceae bacterium
GTCTTCGATTTTTTCTTCCCACTCGCTCCGAATACCGTAGGGTTTCCTCGCACTGCGAAGAGCGCCCGCTTTTCCCTCGGCGAGGAGCGATGCGTGCTCGGCGCCGTCGAAGGACTTTGCCTTCACCTCGAGGAGGCGGACGACATTTGCTTTCTTCTCGAGGATGTCGACGCGGGCTTGCCTGCGGCCGACGAGGAGTGTCGCTTCGAAGAGGGTGATCTGATCGCGACCGAGGTGTTCGATGGTGCGCGCGTAGGCATCGGCGACGCTGCCGCCGTATTCGAGCTGCACGCCGTCCAGGTATTTCGCTTTCGCGAGGGCTTCGACCATGTAGCCGCCCTCGGCGAGGAGGGCGAGGTATGGATTGCTGTCGCGATTGTCGGGGTAGCCGTTCTCACGGAAGAACAGCTTGGCGTCGCAGGTGCGGGCGAGCTTGAAATCGGATTTGGAGAGAGTGCGCGAAGAAGGTCGGAGGGGCGTTACGGATGTCGTGCTTGTCGCGCTGGAACCCACTGCGTGCCCCGGATTGTGAAGGTGTCATCTTGGGGACGGGATTGCCGGCTGGCAAGTAACGACTCGTTCTGCTCACAGTGGCCGCGCATGTTGAACACCGTTGATAATGTCACCCAGAGGCGCCAGTAGAACTGTCACCCTCTAGACTGTTCCTCCTCTCGTGGGAGGAGCCGGATGGAGAGGACAGAGATGAGCGACCGGGATTTGAAGCGGGTGAGTGTGCTCTCGAGGATGGTGAGCGGAGATTTAACGATCCGTGAGGGTGCAGAGCTCCTCGGACTATGCGTTCGCCAAGCCAAGCGACTGAAGAAGCGCTACGCCGCGGCCGGCGCCAAAGGGATCCGTCACCGTCTTCTGTCCCGCCCCTCGAACCGAAGGCGATCTCAGGACGAGCGCGATCGGGTGATCGAGATCATCCGCGAGAGATACGGCGGCACTTTTGAGAAAGGGGCGGGGCAGAGATTTGGTCCAACGCTCTCCTCCGAGCAGCTCGAAGAGGACGAGGGATTAGTAATCCCGGTCTCGACGCTACGGCGGTGGATGACGGAGGAGAGGCTCTGGACCAGGCGGCGGAGATACCGGCCGAGATTCAAGAGACGAGAGCGGCGTGAGCATTTTGGCGAGCTGGTGCAGCTCGACGGAAGCTTTCATGACTGGCTCGAGGGCAGAGGCCCAGTGGGCTGCCTGATGACGATGACCGACGACGCTACGGGAAGGGTGTACGCACAGATCTCGAAGGAAGAGACGCTGTGGGCGGCGGCCGGGGTGTTACGCGACTGGACTGAGCTCTACGGAGTGCCGAGAGCCCTCTACACGGACATGAAGAACGTGTACTACTCGAGAGCGGAAAAGACTCCACTCAGCCAGTTCGGAGTGATGTGCGAGAAGCTCGGGATAAAGATTATCGCGGCGTCATCGCCCCAGGCCAAAGGCAGAGTGGAGCGAACGCATGGCACCAATCAGGATCGACTGATAAAAAAGCTCAGACTCAAGGGGATCTCGAGCTACGACGAGATGAATCGGTATCTGAGAGAGGAATATTTACCTGCTCATAACGCACGATTTGCTCACGAGCCCGCTAGTCCATCCGACTACCACCTGCCCAAGGCACGGCGACAGATGAAGGCACGTGACATCTGGTGTCGAGAGGAAGAGCGTCAGCTAAGCAACGACGGTGTGATCAGCTACGAGAACCGAGCGCTCTTGCTCGATCTAAGACACGACATGCCGGTGCGAGCGAAGGTGCTAGTGAGAGTTACGGAAGACGGAGTACTGAGAGTGATCTACAGAACGCGGCAGGGAACAGAGCACGAGCTTATGTGGCGTGACTACAAGAAACCAGCATCACCACCTAAGAGAGTTGGTCTCTCAGAGAAAGCGATCGCAGCCCACAAGGCGAGACATCCTGGAGCGAATCATCCCTGGCGCAACAAGAACTATCTGGAAGTGAAAGCGGCATTCGACCAACGGAGAGCTGCTCTAACTCCCACCGAAGTACCGTGAAGAGAAGGACCTCAAACCCCCCAACCCGAGGGTGACATTTCTACTGGCTCAATTAGGGTGACATTTCTAATGAACGTTGACACATCGTATCCCTAGCCTTGAGTTTTGCGTGCGTCGCGTCGATATTGCAATGCTACGCTAAACCTTAGCTCTCTCAATGCTTTACACGTTTCTTCTGTCGCTGCTCGTCGTTGATTGCATCGTCCTCATGCTCGCCATTCTGCTCCAAAGCGGGAAGGGGAGCGGCCTCGCTGCAAGCTTCGGGGGAGCCAGCTCCTCGCCCGACGCCCTTATTGGAATCCGGCAAGCTGGTAATCTTCTGACAACCGTAAGTTGGTGGGGCGGCGGACTTTTTCTTGGTCTGTGCTTCGTCCTGCAGATCATGTCGACGCACACGAGTGCGCCTCGCTCAGTTCTGGAGAAAGGTTTGGGCAGCCAGCCAGCCAATGTTGCTCCGCCGCCGACGTCCGCGCCCGCGGTTCCACTCGAACCAGCTCCGACAGCGAACGCTCCTACCGCCACAGCGCCGACGACAACCGGGGCGAAGGGGTCGCAAGCGACGAAGCCACCTGCTACGGCACCAAAGCGGTAAGTTGACCGCCGCCCGAATTACGGAATCGGGGTTCCTCCTCCTTGAGGACGGAACCCTTTTTCGTGGAAGGATCGCTTCGGGACCAGCCGCTCAGCTCCCCGCGGTCGCAGAGGTCGTTTTCACTACCAACATGACTGGCTATCAGGAGGTGTTTACCGATCCCTCCTATCGCGGCCAGATAGTAGTGATGACGGCTCCGCAAATCGGTAACTATGGAATCAACAGCGATGATCCCGAATCGAACGCGCCTCAGGTCGCGGGCGTCGTTGTTCGCGAGCTCTCGCAGACCTATTCGAACTGGAGGGCAACCGGCTCGCTCGGTGCATGGCTAGAGCAGTTTCAAGTCCCCTTGATAACAGAAGTTGACACTCGGCGCCTCACGCGACACTTGAGGGCCGCTGGTGTCATGCGCGGGGTGATATCAGACGGTACGGAGCCCGACGAGCGCGCTCGAGCCGCACTGGAAGCTTGTCCTTCTATGGAAGGTCTCGATCTCGCGTCGCGAGTATCGACCCGCGAGCGCTACACCTGGGGCGACCCGAGAGGGGGGCATCACATCGTCGCGTACGATTACGGAATCAAACGGAATATTTTGAGGCTATTCGCCGACAACGATTGCCGGGTTACCGTGGTCCCCGCGAACACTACTGCCGAAGCAGCGCTCGACGAGGGGCCTGACGGGATTTTCCTCTCCAACGGCCCAGGGGACCCAGAGGCTGTCTCGTACGCGCCGGAGATAATTCGCAATCTGGCGTCAGAGGGAATTCCTATCTTCGGGATCTGCCTGGGGCATCAGCTTCTCGGATTGACCTATGGCGGCTCGACGAAGAAGATGCCCTACGGTCATCGAGGAGGAAATCATCCTGTCAGGGAAGTCGAGACCGGAAGAGTGCTCATTACCTCGCAAAACCATGGCTTCGCGGTTGAGGGTGACGACCGCGTTGTCAACGCAGCGCCTGACCTTGAGGTGACCCACGTCAATCTGAACGATGGGACTATTGAGGGGCTTCGCCACCGTACCCTCCCCGTCTTCGGTGTGCAATATCACCCGGAGGCTGCGCCGGGCCCTCACGACGCCCGCCCACTGTTCCACGAGTTCATGAGCGCCTTGAGGGGCGCGCCGAGGTAACCGCGAGCTCGCTTGACAGCATTTCAGTAAAGCCATAATTTGAAAGCACTTACGCTACTTCGTGCGTTTTCATTCGGAGTTTTTCAATGACCAAAGCGGACCTCGTCGAGCGCGTCACGGCCCAGATCTCACGCACGGCCGGGCCGATGATTTCCAAGAAGGATTGCGCTCGAGTAGTCGACGCTTTTCTCGAGGCGATAAAGGCATCGCTTCAGACTCAGGAAAACATCGAGGTACGTGGCTTTGGCACCTTCAAGATCCGCAATCGCAAAACACGCATGGCGCGCAACCCACGCACTGGCTCACCTGTCGAGGTTTCCGCTCGCCCGGTGCCGGTATTCAAACCCTCGAAGGAGCTGCGAGCTCTGGTGGCCGGCGTGGACATGTCGCAGATGTCGGAAGCGTAACGACTTAGGCTGCAGGTAGCGGGCAATGGGAGACTCGCGCGTGTCCACCGTTAGAGTGCAATTGTTCGCCTCGTACGCAGAAGCTCTTGGCGGCCCAACCATAGATCTTCTCCTGCCGCCGGGAAGCAAAGTGAGCGACCTGCTCGATTGTATACGGTCTCTTCCGGCCGCAGCAGTTCTGCCCCCCGTGCCACGCGTCGCCATCAACCGAAGCTTTGCGTCTTCCGAACAGATCATATTTGCCGATGACGAGATCGCGCTGATCCCGCCGGTTTCAGGTGGATGAAGCGATTTGCCGTGGTCGAGGACGACGTAGACGTGGCGCGCGTCATCGAGGAGGTGCGCGCGAAACAATTCGGCGCTATAGCTGCGTTCATCGGCACTGTCCGAGAAGTGAATGAAGGCCGCGCTGTCACGGCCATCGAGTATTCCGCCTACAAATCGATGGCGGAGGCTGAGTTGTCGAGAATTCTGGATGAGGCGGAGGAGCTATTCGGTGTATGCGCCCTGGTAGTCGAGCACAGAACCGGGTTTCTGCAACTGGGTGATGTCAGTGTGGCAATCGCTGCCGCACACGAGCATCGCGCGCCGGCGCTCGATTGCACTCGTTACGTCATCGAGGAAATCAAGAAGCGACTTCCCATCTGGAAACTCGAGCATTACGCCGATGGTGCGCGCGACTGGATCGATCCAACACGCAACGCCCCGGAGCCGTCGCGAGCATGAGCGACGCGCTGCGCGACTCATTCGGTCGGAGTATCGAGTATCTCCGCATCTCGATCACCGACCGATGCAACTTTCGTTGCGTTTACTGCATGCCGCTCGCGGGACTCGAGTGGCTGCCGAAAGCCGATATTCTTTCGTACGAGGAGATAGCACACGTCGTCAGCGAGCTGGCACCGCTCGGCCTGAGACGCTTGCGCATCACTGGAGGCGAACCGACGATACGGCCGGATGTCGAGGCTCTTGTTGCAATGCTGGCTGCGGTGCCGGGAATCGAAGACATCTCTCTCTCGACGAACGGTGTTCGGCTGCCGGCGCTTGCGACGGCACTGCGACAGGCCGGTCTCGATCGCGTCAACATGAGCGCCGATTCTCTGAGACCTGATCGCATCAAGGCAATCTCGAGGCGGAACACCGACTTCGATCCGATTGCCGCCGCCATGGCCGCCGAGGATGCGGGCCTCGCTCCGATCAAGCTCAACGTCGTCGTTATGCGCGGGATCAACTCCGACGAGATCGGCGATTTCGCGCGGCTCACGTTTGCTCACCCCTGGCACGTGAGATTCATCGAGCTGATGCCGGTCGGTGAGATGCGAGATCTGACGTGGGATCACGTCGTTCCGACGGACGAAATTCTGCGGAGCCTCGGTCAAATCGGCGAGCTCAATCCCGATCCTGGACCCGAGCGCGGCAATGGTCCGGCGCGGTACTACCGGTACGCCGGTGCACCCGGAACCATCGGGGTGATCACACCGATGTCGCATACCTACTGCGCAAGCTGCAACCGAGTGAGACTCACTGCCGACGGACGATTGCGCACATGCCTGTTCGGCGACGCCGAGGTCGATCTTCGAACTCCGCTCCGAATGGGGATGCCGCTCGAGCCTTTTTTTCGCAGTGCTCTCCTGTCCAAGCCGAAAGAGCATCATCTGCTTCAGATGAGCGTCGGCGGCCTTCGCGCTCTGTCACAAGTCGGCGGCTGACTCGGGGATTGATCGGATTGCTCGCGCTGTGCGAGCCCGATAGCTTTCGCGCACTACTCTCCACAAGCGTGAAAGTGCAATGGTGAACAAGATTACCGTGGTCGGCGCGGGTAACGTCGGCGCCACCACCGCGCAGCGGCTCGCAGAGAAAGAGCTGGCGCGCACAGTCGTGATGGTAGATGTGATGGAGGGAATTCCCCAGGGGAAAGGCCTCGATCAGTGGGAATCCGCTCCGATAGAGGGTTTCGACTCGCGAGTCATCGGGAGTAACGGCTACGATGAGACCAGAGACTCCGACATCATCGTCATTACGGCCGGTATCGCGCGCAAGCCGGGAATGTCGCGTGATGATCTTCTCAATACGAACGCTGGAATCGTCAAACAGGTCTCCGAGCAAATAAAATCGACTTCGCCGAATGCGATTCTCATTGTCGTATCGAATCCGCTCGACGTGATGTCGTATGTCGCAATGAAGGTGACGAAGTTTCCGCGCGAGCGGGTGCTCGGCATGGCCGGCGTGCTCGACACGGCGCGGTACCGTTCATTCATCGCCGAAGCCCTCGACGTCTCCGTCCGCGACATTCAGGCAATGGTGCTCGGCGGTCACGGGGACACGATGGTTCCGCTCATCTCCTATACCTCAGTGAGCGGAATTCCCGTTACTCAGCTGATGCCGCAGGCCAAACTAGACGCCATCGTCGAACGAACACGCGCCGGCGGCGCTGAGATCGTGAAGCATCTGAAGACGGGATCGGCCTATTACGCGCCGTCGGCGGCGGCGGTGCAGATGTGTGAAGCAATCGTTCACGACCAGAAGCGGATCCTGCCGTGCGCCGCGTGGCTCGACGGGGAGTATGGGATGTCGGGACTTTTTCTGGGCGTCCCTTGCAAGATAGGAAGGCGCGGCCTTGAAACGATCATAGAAGTGGAGCTTACCCGAGAGGAGCGCGATGCCTTGGCGAAGAGCGCGGATGCCGTCCGCGAGCCAATGGCCGCCGTCAAGCTTTAGCGATTGATATGGGCAGGGTTCGCAGGTTCTACGGGTCCATGGTCGGCAAGAAGGCCGTCATGGGCGCGACTGGGCTCATCGGCGTTGTTTTCGTCATAGTCCACTCACTCGGCAATCTTCTAGTATTTCGCGGGCCGGACGCGATCAACTCGTATTCGCATTTCCTCAAGAGTACGGGTGAGCTGCTGTGGACGGTCAGAATCATTCTGATCGTGGCCGTCGTCCTCCATGTTGTCGCGGCGGTGCAGCTCACTCAGCAGAGCCGTGCGGCCCGAACGATTGGCTACAAGAAACGCGAAGCGCAGGCAGCAACCATAGCATCGCGTACGATGCGCTTGGGTGGCGCGCTGATTCTCGTCTTCATCGTCCTCCACATCCTTCACTTCACGACGGGCACGCTTCGGCCCGCCGGTGTTTTCAGCGCTGAAGACGTCTATGCCAACGTAGTCTCGAGCTTCCGCATCTGGTGGGTAGCTCTGTTCTACATCGTCGTCATGATCTTTCTGGGCCTGCACATCTTTCACGGCGCGTGGAGCTCGTTCAGGAGCCTAGGAATCACGCAACCATCAGAAAGGCCCCTTAAGCACAAGCTTTCTCTCGTCGTAGCTGTTTTCGTCTGGGCCGCGTTCACTGCGATTCCGGTTGCTGTACTCTCCGGATTCCTGAGATGACTCTTTCGCTCGATCCGAGGATCCCGGCCGGTCCTCTGGCGCAGAAGTGGGACAAGCACCGGTTCGAGATGAAGCTCGTGAGTCCGGCGAACAAGCGAAAAAACACTGTCGTGGTCGTTGGCAGCGGCCTGGCCGGCGCCTCGGCGGCTGCGACGATGGGCGAGCTCGGCTACAAGGTAAAGTGCTTCTGTTTTCAGGATTCGCCGCGGCGAGCGCACAGTATCGCAGCGCAGGGCGGAATCAATGCCGCGAAGAATTACCGCAACGACGGTGACAGTGTTTACCGTCTTTTCTACGACACAATAAAGGGCGGTGACTTCCGCTCGCGCGAAGGCAACGTGTTCCGCCTGGCCGAGCTGAGCGTGAACATCATCGACCAATGCGTGGCGCAGGGCGTTCCGTTCGCGCGGGAGTACGGCGGTCTTCTCGCGAATCGATCATTCGGAGGCGCGCAGGTATCTCGAACCTTTTACGCTCGGGGTCAGACGGGACAGCAGCTGCTGCTCGGAGCTTACCAGGCGCTGGAGCGCCAGATCTCCCAAGGCGGTGTGACGATGTTTCCGCGCACAGAGATGCTCGATCTCGTGGTCATCGATGGGATGGCGCGTGGGATCGTAACGCGAGATTTGGTCACGGGTGCAATCGAGTCGCACATTGCGGACGCTGTTGTGCTGGCCACGGGCGGCTACGGCAACGTTTTTTACCTTTCGACCAACGCACAAGGATCGAACGCGACCGCGATATGGCGGGCGTACAAGCGTGGCGCGGCATTCGCGAACCCGTGCTTCACCCAGATTCATCCAACCTGCATTCCGGTGAGCGGTGAATACCAGTCGAAGCTCACTCTCATGAGCGAGTCGCTGAGGAACGACGGGCGAGTGTGGGTGCCGAAGAAAGCCGGCGATAAGCGAGACCCGAGGCAAATTCCTGAATCTGAGCGCGATTATTTTCTCGAGCGAAAATACCCGAGCTTTGGCAATCTTGCGCCGCGCGACATCGCCTCGCGTGCCGTCAAGGAAGTTTGCGACGAGGGACGCGGCGTCGGCGAAACCGGGCTTGGAGTCTATCTCGATTTTGCCGACGCGATCAAGCGTCTTGGCAAGAAAGTGATCGAGGAGCGGTACGGTAACCTCTTCGAGATGTACGAGCGCATCACCAATGAAAATCCTTACGAAGTTCCGATGCGCATTTATCCCGCCGTCCATTACACGATGGGCGGACTCTGGGTCGATTACAATCTGATGAGCACCGTTGAGGGTTTGCACGTAACGGGTGAGGCGAACTTCTCCGACCATGGTGCAAACCGACTCGGTGCGTCCGCACTGATGCAGGGGCTCGCGGATGGCTACTTCATAATCCCGAGCACGATCGGCGATTACCTGGCGACCCATAAACCGCCCAAGGTGGAAGCGAGCCATCCGGCGTTCCAGGATGCCGTGCGTGGCGTCGGAGAGCTGACGAAGAGATTTCTCTCGATCCACGGAACACGCACCGTAACTTCATTTCACCGCGAGCTCGGCCAGATCATGTGGCAGTACTGCGGAATGTCGCGCAACGAAGCGGGCCTCAAGATCGCTCTCCAGAAAATCCCCGAGCTGCGCCGCGAGTTTTGGCGCGACGTCAACGTTCCAGGCAGCGATGTAGAGCTCAACCAGGCACTGGAGAAGGCTGGTCGGGTCGCCGATTTTCTCGAGCTCGCAGAGCTAATGTGCATCGACGCGTTGCACAGGACCGAGTCCTGCGGCGCGCATTTTCGTGAGGAGAGCCAGACGCCTGACGGTGAGGCGCTTCGGGATGACGCGCACTTCTCGTACGTTGCGGCGTGGCAGTACGCGGGAGAGGGCAAGAGTCCTATTCTTAACAAGGAGCCGCTCGTCTTCGAGAACGTGAAGCTTTCGCAGCGGAGCTACAAGTGATGCACGTCACGCTCCATGTGTGGCGCCAGGCGGGTCCCGACGCGCCCGGGAAGATGGTCGTTTACGAAGCGACGGATATCAGCCCCGACATGTCGTTCCTCGAGATGCTCGACGTGGTGAACGAGGGGCTCACGACGCGCGGCGAGATTCCTATAGCATTCGACAATGACTGTCGCGAAGGCATCTGCGGCATGTGCAGCCTGATGATCAATGGAGTTGCGCACGGGCCGATGCACGGCACGGCCACCTGTCAGGTTCACATGAGGAGCTTCAAGGATGGCGACACCATCTACATCGAGCCGTGGCGAGCGCTGGCCTTTCCCGTCATCAAGGATCTTACCGTCGACCGCTCGGCGCTCGATCGAATCATTCAGGCCGGCGGGTTCATTACGGCTCCAACCGGAGGTGCACAGGATGCGAACAGCATCCTGGTGCCCAAGCACAGTGTCGACTCAGCGATGGACGCCGCCGCCTGCATCGGCTGCGGCGCGTGCGTTGCCGCCTGTCCGAATGCGTCTGCGTCCCTGTTCACCGCCGCCAAGATCACCCATCTCGGACTTCTGCCTCAAGGACAGCCAGAGCGTTATCAGCGCGCACTACGAATGGTAGAGCAAATGGAGCTCGAGGATTTCGGCAGCTGTACGCTGCACGGCGAATGTCAGGAGGCTTGTCCAAAGGAGATAAGCATCGACACCATCACGCGAATGAATCGGGATTTCATGCGCGCCAGCCTGCGATAATCAGATCTTTGTCGGTCCTTGTTCGATGTGGCCGCGCTCAAATTCGCGATTGAGCCTGGTTTTTTCACTTTTCTTTTCGGCTGCGTCGTGTTGCTGGCGCTCCTCGAATAGTCGATGGGCCGAGTTGTGCTGACCGAGATTATTTGGTTGCTCGATTCCGTTATGAAGGTTGTGATCCGCCGCGCCGTTGCCGGACTGTAGTTGTTCCAGAATTTTGGTGCGCGTCTTTGAGCCGTGCTGCCCCTCTGCGTGGTCCTGGGGACCCTTCTGTAGGCCGTCGCGGTTTTGCATCAGTGGTGGCTCCTCCCAGTTGCGGTTCGTCCTGTCAGCTTCGGCAAGCCAAGGGCCACGTCATAAACGCGGCAGCGTCACACCCTGCTGGCCCTGATACTTTCCTTTCTTGTCCTTGTAGGACACTTCGGGTTCCTCGTCTCCCTTGAAGAAAAGAACCTGAGCAATGCCTTCGTTCGCGTAAATCTTGGCGGGAAGGGGAGTAGTATTCGAAATCTCCAGAGTGACGAAACCCTCCCACTCGGGCTCGAAGGGAGTCACGTTGGTGATTATCCCGCAGCGAGCGTAGGTGGATTTGCCGACCGTGATCGTCACCACGTTCCGCGGGATCCGAAAATATTCGACCGACCGGGCCAGCGCGAAGGAATTCGGCGGAACGATGCAGACATCGCCCTCGAATTCAACGAACGATTTCGGATCGAAGCACTTGGGATCGACGATCGAGTTGAGGACGTTGGTGAATATTCGGAACTCGGGCGCAACGCGCATGTCGTAGCCGTACGAGCTCACGCCGTATGAGATGACTCCCGATCTTACCTGGCTGCTCTCGAAGGGCTCGATCATCCGGTGCTCTCTGGCCATCCGGGTAATCCAGCGATCCGTTTGAATTGACATTGGGCGGAATCTGGTTGGTGGGATGCCGAATGGGCGACTGTTGGACGATTGCGCGGGTGCTCGCGCTTTTTCGACGTGAATGTACGAATTTCGCACGATCGTCGCTATGGAACTGGAGGCGTTGAATTACAAGATGGCCGTCGGTAAATTGCTGAAAATCGCGTTAGTGAAATTTTTCACGAAGTCAGAAACCTAATGGCACGCGCTTACTTTCCGGTTCTCATGCTGTTCGGCTTCGTGGTGATCAACGGCCTCATGATCATCGCGATCTCGACGCTCACGATTCGGGCGCGGCCTACCCCGGTGAAGCAGCAGGCCTACGAATCGGGTGTCCCGGCACTGGGTGACGCAAGAGAGCGCTTCTCGGTTCGGTTTTACCTCGTCGCGATACTCTTCATCATCTTCGACATCGAGACGGTTTTCATGATTCCGTGGGCCGTCTACTACAAGCAGCTCTCGTGTCTCGTGCCGCTCGTCGGCGACAATTGTCCGGTCGGCAACATCTCACTGTTCGGCCTCTCGGAGATGCTCGTGTTCATGGTGATTCTGCTCATTGGATTCGTTTACGTATGGAAGAAGGGAGCGTTGCAATGGGATTGACCGCGCCTGCGGAGCACCGAACCGTTTCTTACGTGCCGGAGTCGCAGGAGGGATGGGTGGCGACGCGGCTGGATTTTCTAGTCAATTGGGCTCGTGCGAACTCCTTGTGGCCGATGCCATTCGGTACGGCTTGCTGCGCGATCGAGTTCATGGCGACGGCAGCGAGCGATTTCGATCTCGCCCGATTCGGCATGGAGCGGATGAGCTTTTCTCCGCGGCAGGCAGACGTGTTGATCTGTGCGGGTCGAGTTCCGTTCAAGCTCGCCCCGATTCTTCGCCGTATATGGCAGCAGATGCCGCAGCCCAAGTGGTGCATTTCGATGGGGGCATGTGCATCGTCGGGCGGGATGTTCGACAACTACGCCGTCGTGCAGGGAATCGACGCGATCATTCCCGTCGATGTCTACGTGCCTGGATGTCCGCCGAGGCCCGAAGGACTTCTCTACGGCATCCGCATGCTGCAGGAGAAAGTAAAGAACGAGCGTGCCGCTGACGCCGGGACGCGCGATGAAATGGAGCCCGATCCGTCGAGCCAGCTCTACATTCCGCCGTCGCTGATCGACGAGCTGGGTGAGCCGTTCGGCAACTCGGTCCACCAGACAAGGTCGGCGCCGTGAGCCGCTTCGAGGTCGTGCGAACGGGCGCGAGCGTGCCCGACAGCCAACCGATCACCCAAAGGAACATCTCACACCGCGGCGAAGCCGCGAATCCCAGTGCACAGGCGCTCCAGCAGAAGTTCGGAGCTGCGGTGCGGCGGGTCGAAGTGATCTGGGGCGAGACCGTGGTATACGTCGATCCAGCGTCGGTAAAGGCGATTGTCCGCTGGCTGCGCGACGAACCCTCTCAGCGCTACGATTTCCTCGCCGACCTCACGGCCGTCGAGTATCGCGATACCGAAACGCCGATCGAAGTGGTGTGGCACCTTCGATCTCTCCCATACCGCCGCTTCCTGCGTATCAAGGCGCAACTCGCCAAGGGGCAGGCTCTCGAGATCGATAGCGTATACGACATGTATCGTGCTGCAGATTGGCTAGAGCGCGAGTGCTTCGACATGTTCGGCATCCGCTTTCGCGGGCATCCTGATTTGCGTCGACTTCTCATGTGGGAGTCGTACAAGGAAGGTTATCCGCTTCGGAAAGATTTTCCGCTGCGCGGCCGGTTCAGTCGCTCCGAGCAGCTGCGCCAGGCGCTCGACCAAAATCCGGAGGCACGGTACTCGATGGAGGAGCTGACCATCGCCGATGCCTTCGCGGAGCTACCGGAAGCAATGCGTGAGAGATTGAGCAAAGGCGAGAGGACGGGCGAGTAGATGCCAAGGCGTACGGTCGAAGTTGAGCTTTCAACGACTGGCCTCGATGCCCAAGGCAGGCCGCAGCGCGTCCCGCTCGTCACCGATGAGGGAGGCACGGCAGTCGCCGTCGAAGCACCGCCGAGCCTCGAGCCGGAGCTCGAAGGCGAACACATGCTCATCAACATCGGCCCACAGCACCCCGCAACACATGGTGTGCTGCGCCTGGTGCTCGAGCTGGATGGTGAGACGGTCGTGCGCTGCATTCCGCACATCGGCTATCTGCACTGCGGGTTCGAGAAGATGGGCGAATACCGACAGTACAATCAGATCATCTGCTGGACAGATCGCGAAGACTACCTCAACTCGATCGGGAACAACGTCGCATTCGCCCTTGGCGCCGAGCGCCTGTTTGGCATTGAGGTCACAGAGCGTTGCAAGGTTCTGAGGGTTATCGCGTCCGAGCTCTCGCGGATCATGTCGCACCTGGTCTGGCTCGGCACATTCTGCATCGATATCGGTGCCTACACTCCGTTTCTCTGGTCATTCCAGCGGCGCGAAGAGATCTACCGGCTTCTCGAAAAGTGGGTGGGCGCGAGACTGACCACGACCGCCACTCGCGTCGGCGGAATGGCGGCTGACATCCCGAGCGGTTGGATGGATGGTCTGCGACAATTCATCCGCACGTTTCCACAGACGCTCGACGAAATCGATCGCGTGCTCACGAAGAACGCGATCTGGGTTGGCCGCACCGTTGGTCTCGGCGTGATGACACCAGAGGAGGCCATCAACTGGGGACTTTCAGGACCAATGCTTCGCGCGTCCGGAGTGGATTACGATGTGCGAAAGGATTTTCCGTATCTGGATTACGAGACGTACGACTTCGAGGTGCCCGTTGGCACGAGCGGTGATGTTTACGACCGATATCTCGTGCGATTCGAGGAGCTGCGACAGTCAGTGCGCATTCTGCAACAGGCCGCGGACCGTCTGCCCGAAGGGCCGGTGAATATCGATGACCCGCGAGTCATCCTTCCCTCCAAGACCAAAGCGACGAGTGAAATGGAGTCGATGATCCATCACTTCAAGAACGTGATGGAGGGTCCGCGGCCGCCGATCGGAGAGTCATACGTCGCCGTCGAGAGTCCCAAAGGAGAGAAGGGCTACTATATGGTATCCGACGGAACCTCTAAGCCCGTGCGCTGGAGGATCCGCCCACCGTCGTTCGTTAACCTTGCTGCGATCCCCAAGATGGTGGAAGGGCATCTCCTCTCGGACGTGATTGCGATCAACGCAAGCATCGACATCGTCATGGGGGAAATCGATCGTTGACTCGTGATCTCATCGGTGGAGTGGAGTCGCCGGATTACGCCTCCCACGATCGTGCCGCGCACGAGCCCTACGTGCCGGTCTTCACCGGCGAACCAAAACGCGAGCTCGACGAGCTACTAACCCGTTATCCCACTAAGATGGCCGCGCTCCTTCCCGCGCTCTGGATCGTGCAGCGTGAGCGAGGCTGGGTGAGCGATGAAGGAATGGCGGAAGTCGCGGGACTTCTCGAGCTGACGCCCGCCTACGTGAAAGGTGTAGTCACATTCTACACGATGTATCATCAGCATCCGGTTGGAAAATATTTCATCCAGGTATGCACGACTTCGCCGTGCGGGATCTGTGGCGCGGAGGACGTGGTGAAAGCGTTACTGCGTCACACGAACGCTGGCGATCTGGGACTCACGTCACCCGACGGACGATTCACGGTGATCGAAGTCGAATGTCTCGGCGCGTGCGGTTTCGCGACGCCGGTGATGGTCAACGAAGAATTCATCGAATCCGTCACTCCGGAGAAGGTGCCGGACTTACTCGCGCGACTCGCATAATGGGCTATCCACACCCGTCGCATCAAAGAGAAACTCCCGTCCTTTCGAAATATTTCGGCGACGCGGAAGCCCGAACTCTCGACGGCTGGAAAAAGCGGGGCGGTTACAAGGCGCTGGAAAAGGCGCTCGGAATGGCTCCGGCGGACATCGTCAGCGTCGTGAAGGAATCGGGATTGCGCGGGCGGGGTGGCGCGGGGTTCCCAACCGGCATGAAGTGGTCGTTCATGAGGCCGGGCGACGGCAAGCCGCACTATCTTTGCTGCAACGCCGACGAATCGGAGCCGGGAACTTTCAAGGACCGCGAGCTAATGCGGTGGACGCCCCACGCTCTCGTCGAAGGCTGCGCGATCGGCGCTTACGCGATCGGCGCGGAGACTGCCTACATATACATTCGCGGCGAATTCACCGAGCCACTTTTCTGGATGGAAAAGGCGGTCAGGGAAGCTTACGACGCGGGCATCATAGGCAAGAATGCGATGGGCACCGGTAAGCGGATCGACGTCCACGTTCACAAGGGCGCCGGAGCCTACATCTGCGGCGAAGAGACGGCGCTCATGAATTCGCTCGAAGGACGTCGTGGCAATCCGCGCATCAAGCCTCCATTCCCGGCGGTCTCCGGCGTATTCGGCATGCCCACCACGATCAACAACGTCGAAACGTTGATCGCGTCGGCGCCGATCCTGCTAAACGGCGCCGACTGGTACAAGAAGATGTGCCTATCCAATCAAAAGAGCACTGGAACCAAGCTCTACTCCGTCTGCGGGAATGTTCAGCGGCCCGGCACGTACGAAGTCGTGATGGGATTTCCGTTCAAGGAATTTCTCTATGATTTGTGCGGCGGGCCGCCGCACGGGAGGAAATTCAAGGCGGTGATTCCTGGCGGCGCATCCGTTCCGATCCAGACGATGGAGGAAGCCGATGCTACGCTGATGGATTACGAAGGCTTCGTGGCGCAGGGATCCATGCTCGGGTCCGGCGGAGTGATAGTAATCGATGACGCTCAGTCGATGGTGTCGGTGATCGCTCGGCTCGCACGGTTCTTCGCGCACGAGAGCTGCGCCCAGTGCACGCAGTGCCGTGAGGGGACAGCCTGGGCAACGAAGATCATGGAGCGAATCCGCGACGGAGAAGGAACCAGCGAGGACCTCGATACGCTTCTCGATATCTCCGAGCAGATGACCGGTAAGACGATCTGTGTGCTGAGTGATTCCTGCGGAGTGCCAATCGTTTCCGGAATCAAAAAGTTCCGATCCGAGTTCGAAGCATTGATTCAGGGCCGGCGCTTTCACCAAGTCATCGCGGCGGTTGCCTGATGGCCGAGACGAAGATGGTGAATGTCACGATCGAGGGGCGGCCACTCAGCGTTCCGGACGGGACTACGATTCTCGAGGCCGCCAAGAAAGCCGGCATTCTGATTCCGCACTACTGCTATCACCCCGGTCTGCCCATCGCTGGCGTCTGCCGGATGTGTCTGGTTGAGGTCGAGAAAGCTCCCAAGCTCGCGCCGTCGTGCGCTACGACGGTGGCCGAGGGTCAGGTCATCCACGTCTACTCCGAGAAGTCGCTCGACGCGCGCAAAGGCGTGCTCGAGATGCTCTTGATAAATCACCCGCTCGATTGTCCGATCTGCGACCAGTCGGGCGAGTGTGAGCTTCAGGACTACACCTTCCAGGAAGGACGCGCCGACTCGCGCTACAGGGAGCCGAAACGTTTCAACCCTGCCGAAGACTTTGGTGGCGACGTGATCTACGTCCCGAACCGATGCATTCTTTGCACGCGGTGTGTCCGGTTCATGGATGATGTCGCCCACGATCCCGCGATCAACGTCAGCGAGCGTGGAGACCGCGCACTAATCGGGAAATTCGAAGGAAAGGATCTGACCCATCCGTGGGCTGCGAACGTGGTCGACCTCTGTCCGGTCGGTGCGCTGCTCTCGAAGGATTTTCTCAACAAGGCCAGAGCGTGGGAGCTCGATCGCACGGCGTCCATCTGCCCGAATTGTACTCAGGGCTGCAACGTGATCATGGAGACGCGCGAGAACCAGGTTGTCCGGATGCGGCCGCGGCCCAACGAGAACGTGAACGCTTTCTTCATGTGCGACTGGGGAAGGCTGAACTATCGGTGGATGAACGAGAAAAACCGCGTCGAGCAGCCCATGGTCCGTCGCGGCGATTCACTCGCGCCAACCACGTGGGAGGCCGCGATCACAGCTTCCGCTCACGCGTTGAACGGCAAGAGAGTTTTTGTGGCGGCATCGCCGATGCTCTCGAACGAATCGCTCTTTCTGCTCACCCAGATCATGCAGGGGGGAGCCGGAGTATTCCGCGTGACTGAAGGGGAAGAATCCCCGCTTCCCGGCGTAAAGGATCTCGCCCTCCGGCGAGAGCGTGCTGCCAATGTCTACGGCGCGCAAGCTCTTGGATTTCAGAAAACGAAGGACTTGCTCGGTGGTCTTCGGCAGGGAGACGTGCTCGTCATCGCGGGTGAAGATCTCGCAGGTATCGACGCTTCAGCGCTAGCAGCTGCGAGCGTCGTCGTCGTAATCGGGTCGGTACTGCCAGACGTCGCCAGGAATGCGTCGGTGGTTCTTCCGATCACCAACTTTGCGGAAGAAGAAGGAACCGTCACCAACCTTCGCGGCAGAGTGCAGCGCTTCACTCAGGCGAGACAGGCGCCGGGCGACACCCGACCCAGCTGGCTGGTACTTGGAGACCTCCTCGGCGCGCTTGGCAGGCAAAGCGACTTCTTTCTGCCTTCCGAGGTCTTCGCGAAGCTCGCAGTCTCGAACAAATCTTTTGCAGGACTCAGTTACGACACGATCGGGTTCAAGGGACTGCCGCTCGCCGATGCATCCGGGACCGGTCCTGATACGCAGATCGCGGCGGGCGCTGCATCATGACCATCCTGCCTTTCGCAGCGCTGATGCAGGTGGCGAATCCGGATCTACCTCCAGTCAGCGGGCTGGCGTTCTACCTGTTCACGATCCTAAAGCTCCTCGTCATCTTCACGATCTACATGATCGGGATAGCGATGCTGACGCTCGCCGAGAGAAAAATTTCGGCGTGGATTCAGGATCGGCACGGGCCAAACAGAGTGGGGAAGGGCTGGCTGCAGCCCGCGGCGGATGGGCTCAAGAACTTCATGAAGGAAGAAACCATGCCCGACGGTGCGAACAAGCCGCTGTTCGTTCTCGCGCCGATTCTGTCATTCATTCCGGCGCTGACAGCATGGTGTGTGATCCCCTTCGGCGCGCCCTTTCCGACGAGGTGGGGAAGGATCGATCTGGTCGTCGCGGATCTGCCCGTTGGATTTCTCTTCATTCTTGCCCTGACATCGCTCGGTGTCTACGGAATCGTGTTGGCGGGCTGGTCCTCGAACAACAAGTACGCGCTCCTCGGTGGATTGCGCTCGAGCGCGCAGATGATTTCCTACGAAATCTCTATGGGGATGTCCACGATTCCGGTGATCCTCCTCGCCGGAAACGTGAGCCTGAACAGCATAATCAACCAGCAGGTCTGGGGCGGCTGGAACTTCATCAATCTCACGGTTGCCTTCTTCGTGTTCATGGTATCCGCGTTTGCGGAGACGAACCGGCTTCCATTCGACCTGCCCGAGGCCGAGTCAGAGCTGATTGCCGGCTATCACACCGAGTACAGCGCGATGAAGTTCTCACTGTTCTTCATCGCTGAGTACGGCGGTATGGTGACTTCGAGCGCGCTCATGGCGACACTGTTCTTCGGTGGATGGGACGTTCCGTTCACGGCGCGCGACAACATCGGACCTTACAGTGGATGGTTGTCGCTGCTCTCGATCGGCATCATGCTCGCGAAGATGCTCTTTTTCATCTTCCTGTTCATGTGGGTGCGGTGGACTCTTCCGCGGTTCCGCTACGACCAGCTCATGTCGCTCGGATGGAAGTTCATGTTGCCGCTCATCCTCGTTTACATAGTGCTGATCGCCGCAATCATGCTTGGACTGTCCGCGGCCGGCGTCCATCCGGGAACCTGGTATGCCACGATACTCGGCGCAGTTAACATCGCGCTCGTGATAGTGCTATTCGCCATTTTCGATCGTGGCAGACTCATAAGTCCCGCGTACGGGAGAATGTCTCATAAGGAGATCGACCGGTTGCGTCGGATTGACCGGCGCCGGTTGATCGGTGCGGAGGCGCGCAGGTAATGCCTATAAGAGTGAAGGTTGTCGAGCGGCCCATAGAGGATGTCAGTTACATTCGCGCGACACTCAAGGGGATGGCGCTGACGGTCAAGCATCTCTTCGACGTCAATGGAAGAGTCACGATTCAGTACCCGGAAGAGAAGTCTCCAATCTCGCCGCGTTGGCGGGGAACGCACAGGATGCTCACGACAGAAACAGGCAAGGCGAGGTGCGTGGCGTGCGGGCTGTGCCCCACCGTTTGTCCCGCGAACTGCATCAAGCTTGTGCCCGGAGAGGATGAGGAGGGGAACCGCTATCCGCTCGTGTTCGAGATCGACGAATTCCGTTGCATCTTCTGCGGCTACTGCCAGGAAGTGTGCCCCGAAGAGGCGATCCACGTCGGGCGCCACTACGAAAATTCCGAGTACTCTCGCGAGGGCTTCGTCTACGATCTGCAGCGCCTGATGGACCAGTCCCACCCGGTGTGCGAGATGTGGGATCCAGAAGACCCGAAGGGCGAATGAACGAGCCGCATTACGCGCTGTTCTACGTCTTCAATTTCTATCTCTTTGGGGTGATCGCGCTGGCGTCGGCGATCGCGTTCGTAACGCGCAAGGGTCCCGTCGCGGCAGCGTTGTGGCTCGTCAACACCATGTTCAGCCTCGCGGCGCTGTACGTAATGCTCGACGCGCAATTCATCGGCGTTATGCAGGTGATCATCTACGCCGGTGCGATCATGGTCGTATTTCTTTTCGTCGTCATGCTGCTCAACCTCGGCCATCCATCGGAGCTTGCCGACGCTCGAGGAAAGGGCTGGAAATTCGCGGCGGCTCTCGTTGGGCTTGGACTTCTGAGCGAGATAATGGTCATCGGACGCGCGAAGCTTCCGCAGCAGCTCATAGTGCCTCGCGATTTCAACGAGCAGCAGCTCGAGAAACTCAATGCCGTTGGCACCATTGCGGCGCCGCTGTTCCGGAATTACCTGCTCGCCTTCGAGCTGACCAGCGTATTGCTGCTCGTTGCGATCGCAGGCGCGGTCGTGCTTGCACGAGGGAGGCCAGAAAGTGCTCGCTGAGTCCCTCGCGCTCACCGCGGCTCTCTTCATCATTGGAGTAGTCGGCGTCCTCGTCCACCGCAACGCGATAATCATCTTCATGTGCGTGGAGCTGATGCTGACGTCGGTGAACCTGACGTTCGTCGCGTTCTCCCGTTTCTACGGGACCGCCGGCCAGGTCTTCGTCATATTCGTAATGACCGTGTCGGCGGCGGAAGCCGCGGTCGGGCTGGCGATCATCATTGCGATCTTCAGGCAACGCCGGACGGTGAATCTCAAAGACATCAACCTGCTGAGAGGCTGATGCTGATACAGTCCGCGGCGGCTGTCGGTGCGCAGTCGAACCCATTGTCGGGAACCATCGCTGCGTGGATGTGGCTGCTGCCGATTCTGCCGCTCGCCGGATTCGTGATCAACGGGCTACTGTCGCTCAACAGCTTCCACTGGGGACCAGCGGATCCGAATGCGCCTGACCACCACCCGCATTCGGAAAGTGCGACCGAGGCGCCGGAGATATCTCGCCGGGAAGAAGCCGGCGCGGTAGGTGACGACCACCACGCGGTGAAGCGACACCGCTTCGCCGCCGTGTCGAGCATCGTCGGACCCGGAGTGCTCGTCCTGGCATTTTTACTGGCAGTCGGAATCTGGTGGGCCATGCTTGGCGTACACCCCGGCTCGCCCTACATCCAGCGGTACTTCAGCTGGATGCCTGTCGGCGATCTCCGGATAGATGCCGCGTTCCAGCTCGACCAGTTGTCGATGCTGATGATCCTCGTTGTTACGGGCGTTAGCGCGCTGATACACATCTTCAGCGTCGGCTACATGCAGGACGATCCGGGATACCCGCGCTACTTCGCCTATCTCAACCTGTTCGTCTTCTTCATGCTGCTGCTGGTGATGGGCGCGAACTATCCGGCTCTCTTCGTCGGATGGGAAGGAGTGGGGCTCTGCTCATATCTGCTGATCGGCTTCTGGTTCAACGACAAGGTCAACGCGGACGCCGGCAAGAAGGCTTTCATAGTCAACCGCATTGGTGATTTTGGTTTTCTCGTCGCGATGTTCATGCTGTTCGCCAACCTTGGTGCCCTCGATTTTGTCGGAGTGAACGCAGGCGCGACACAGCTCGGAGCTGGTGGCGCTCTGGTGAACACGATATGCCTCTTCATGTTTCTGGGCTGCGTTGGAAAGAGCGCGCAGATACCCCTTTACATCTGGCTTCCCGACGCGATGGCTGGTCCGACTCCCGTGTCGGCGCTGATCCATGCCGCGACGATGGTCACGGCCGGCGTTTATCTCATCGCGCGGAGCGCGGCGCTGTTCTCGCTCTCGCCGATCGCATCGCTGACCGTTGCGGTCGTGGGTGTGGTCACAGCGCTTTTCGCGGCGACCATCGGCCTCAAGCAGTGGGACATCAAGAAGGTATTGGCTTATTCTACCATCTCGCAGCTGGGATACATGTTCGTCGGCGTCGGAGTTGGTGCGTATGTCTCGGGAATGTTTCATCTCGTGACGCACGCGTTCTTCAAAGCGCTGCTGTTCCTCGGCTCCGGCTCCGTCATCCACGCGATGCACCGCGCCTACCACGCCACCCATAACACCGAAGACGCGCAGGACATGCGCAACATGGGCGGTCTGAGGCGCTATCTACCAACCACGTGGATTCTCATGTGGATCGCGACGCTTGCCATCTCGGGGATTCCTCCGTTCTCAGGTTTCTTCTCGAATGACGAGATCCTCGGAGAGGTCTTTTCCAGAGCGCAAGGCTCGACTCTCGCGACAGCAACTTGGCTCGGAATTCCGGGTGGCGCTCTGCTTTACGCGATTTACGTCATCGGGGTGATCGCCGCTTTCCTCACCGCGATCTACATGACCCGCATGATGCTCTACGCGTTCCACGGGGCGAATCGTACTGGCGCCGAAGAGGAGCGTTATCTCGGCGAGCCGTCCTGGAGCATGACGGCACCGTTGGTCGTGCTGGGAATTCTTACTGTGGCTGGGGGCTGGCTCAACCTTCCGCGTGCGATTACCAGTGTAGTTCCGCTGGGGCCGAGCGAGACTTTGGCGAAGTGGCTCGACCCGGTAGTCGGCGCGGCGACGGCTCGCCTCACTGCTGGCGCGGCCGAAGTCCAGTCGGCCAACGAGCAGCTGCTCATGGGCCTCGCGGTGGTGATAGCAGTCGCCGGCATCCTACTCGCCGCGGTAAGGCTCAAGCCAGCGACGCTCGTGCCGAAGCACGAGTCTCCGCCCGAGCACGGATTGGAGAAGGTCGTCGCAAACAAGTACTACGTCGACGAAGGAATCGAGAAGGTCGTCATCGAACCGACGTACGAAATCTCGAGAGGCTTTCTCTGGCGGTTTATCGACGCCGGACTAATCGACGGTGTATTGGTGAACGGAAGCGCTGCCCTTGCACGCGGGTTTGGATGGCTCGGCTCGCGGCTGCAATCGGGCAACGTCGGGATCTACGCGTGGGTTCTCGTCGTAGGTGTCGTAGCACTTCTCGGCGCCTTCACGCTAAGGTGACCTGACCAATGGCCAATCTGCTCGATTCGATCGGGTACAATGCCTGGGTGCTTCCCGCCCTGCTGCTGATTCCTCTCATCGGCGCGGTGGTGATTCTACTCGTGCCGGCGAGAGCGTCCGCCGGCGGAGGCGTCGAGACTCCAGCTGCGCGACAGCTCGCTTTCTGGTTCTTCGTTCTCGAGTTCATCGTGTCGCTCGGGCTCTGGTGGTCTTACAACCCCGGCAACAGTGGATGGCAGGCGGGCGTGGATACAGCGTGGATTCCGACCTGGGGCGTCCGCTTCACAGTGGGGGTCGACGGCATCGCGCTGATGATGGTGCTGCTCACGACCTTCATCATGCCACTCTCGGTGCTCGGAAGCTGGACGAGCATTCGCACAAAAGTTCGCAGCTATTATGCGCTCCTTCTGATCCTGACTACGGGGATGATCGGGGTCTTCCTCGCGCGCGATCTATTCCTCTTCTACGTCATGTGGGAGGTAATGCTGGTGCCGATGTATTTCATCATCGGCATCTGGGGCGGCGAACGACGGATCTACGCGAGCCTCAAGTTCTTCATTTACACGATGCTCCCGTCATTGCTGATGCTCGTCGCGATCATCTATCTCGGACTTCATCTAAGGACCGGTACCGGAGCCCCGGACTTCAGCTACGATCATCTTCTATCGGTCACGAGCATTCCGGAGCGGACTACACTCTGGCTCTTCGCGGCGTTCTTTCTCGCCTTTGCTGTGAAGGTGCCGATGTTCCCGTTTCACACGTGGCTTCCCGATGCGCACGTCGAGGCTCCGACCGCCGGGTCCGTGATACTTGCGGGCATCATGCTCAAGATGGGCACATTCGGATTTCTTCGTTTCGCGCTGCCTCTCTTTCCCGGTGCGGCGATGAATCCGACCGTGCGTCTGACCATTCTGATCCTCGCAGTGATTGGAATCATTTACGGCGCGCTGGTCGCGATGGTACAGCCCGACTTCAAGAAGCTTGTCGCATACTCGTCTGTCAGCCACCTCGGCTTTGTCATGCTGGGCATTTTCGCCTTGACGCTCCAGAGCGTGCAGGGCGCTCTCATGGTCATGATCAACCATGGCATCTCGACCGGCGCGCTGTTCCTCCTCGTTGGAATGATGTACGAGCGCCGACACACCAGGCTCATAGAGTCGTATGGCGGAATTGCCCGAGTCGTTCCCATGTTCGCAGCGATCCTTACTTTCGTCTCGCTCAGCAGCATCGGCCTGCCGGGAACAAACGGGTTCGTAGGTGAATTCCTGGTCCTGATCGGATCGTTCAGGACGTATCCGGTGCTCGCAATCATCGCTGCAACCGGAGTGATCTTCGCCGCTGCTTATCTCTTGTGGGCCATTCAGAGGATTTTGTTCAATTCTCTCGACAAGCCTGAGAACACTCACATTCCCGATCTGAACAAGCGCGAGCTGGCGATGCTTGTTCCGCTTCTCGCTGTGATCCTCTGGCTCGGCGTTTACCCGGCGCCTGTCCTTAGACGGATGGAAGCTTCGTCCCAGCTGCTTATCAATCGTGTCCAGAGCCATTCCGAAGTTGCCGGTCTCACCGGGAGAAATCCCGAATGAATTTTGACCTGAGCCTTCCGGCGCAGTTGTCGGGCGCACTCGGCCCCGACCTCTTGTTGATGGGCGGGGCGATGCTGCTGCTGCTCTGGTCGGCGTGGCGCCCTGAGAGCGACGAGCATCAACGCAGTGTGGGAATCCTTAGCATCGCGCTCTGCCTGTTCACCATGGTCGCGGTAGGGTACTACGCTTACCACGGATACACGGCCAACGTGGGTGCCATCGCCGTTGACAATTTCCGCTGGGCGGCCGACGAGATATTCCTCATCGCGACCGTCGGCACGATCGCGATGTCGCTCGATTATAACGTGCGCGAGGGAATCACACCGGGAGAATCACATGTCCTGATTCTTCTCGCCACGTCGGGAATGATGATACTCGCCGCGGCGCGCGACCTCATCATCGTGTTCCTTGGAATCGAGCTCATGTCGATCGCGGTCTACGTTTTGGCCGGCATCAATCGCCGCGCCGAGCGGTCCGCGGAGGCGGCCATCAAGTATTTCCTGCTTGGTGCTTTCTCATCGGCGTTTCTATTGTATGGAATCGCACTCGTCTACGGCGCGACGGGCGAGACGAACTTCGCTGGCATTGCGGCGAACATCACGCGGTTTCACCTGCAGCACAGCTCTCTCCTCGTCGTTGGCGTTGCGCTGCTGCTCGTCGGATTTGGGTTCAAAGTGGCTGCCGCGCCTTTCCACATGTGGGCGCCCGATGTCTACGAAGGAGCTCCCACACCGATCACCGCTTACATGGCCGCCGCCGTCAAAGCGGCAGCGTTCGCAGCTCTCTTCAGGCTGTGGCTCGAAGCCTTTCCTTCATTAATCACGACCTGGCACCTCGCGGTATGGTGGCTCGCTGCGATAACGATGGTCGTCGGCAATCTCGTTGCCCTCGCGCAACGAAATATCAAGCGACTGCTGGCATACTCCAGCATTGCCCACGCCGGCTACATCCTGGTGGCGCTTGTGGTCGGGACGAGTCTCGGCAGCTCCGCATTCATGTTCTATCTGTTCGCGTACACCATGGCCACCCTCGGCGCGTTTGCGGTCATCGTGGCGCTGGGGACGCGCGGTGAGGACCGGATGGGTGTGGAGGAATACGCAGGACTCTGGAGCGTTCGTCCCGGCCTCGCCGTTGCCATGGCCATCTTCATGTTGGCTTTGCTCGGGTTCCCGATTTTCGGCGGGATTGGATTCTTTGCCAAATGGTACGTGCTGCAGGCTGCGCTCCAGAGTCCTTTCCCGCAAACCCGCCTCGCCGTGCTGCTTGTTCTTACGAGTCTGGTGAGTGCTGGATACTACCTCTACGTCGTGATGGTGATGTTCATGAAGCCACGTGACAACACCATAGTGCTGCCAGCGCGCGCCGGCGGATGGACACGGACCGTCGTGTGGGCTTCCGCCGCCGTCATTCTTTTCTTTGGTTTGTTCCCAGACGCGATCGTCTCTTTCACCCGCCAAAGTACTCCGACCCTGAGCACTGACATTCCACCGGGAATTCACGGCGCCGTTCCGACGCGCAGCGCCAGTACGCAAAACCCGCCGGCTCTCAGGATGCGCCCCGAGCTTTCGCAGAACGGACGCTAGTCTGATGGCATTGTCGCGGATGATCTTTCGTGAATACGACATCCGCGGAATCACAGGAAAGGATCTCACCGACGATCTGGCCACAGCCGTCGGCGGTGCATATGCGGGATTTCTTGGTGAGAGAGGAGTAACGGGCGCAGTTGCCGTCGGGCGCGACAACCGGCCGTCAGGGGAAAATCTTCATCGAGCCCTCGTGGCAGCGCTGCTCACCGCGGGAGTCGACGTAATCGACATTGGCATCGTCCCGACGCCGGTCGCCTACTGGTCGCAGCACAACCTCGACGTCGTCGGCGGAATCCAGATCACCGGGTCCCACAATCCTCCCGAGTACAACGGCTTCAAACTCGGCCTCGACAAGACATCGATTTACGGACCTGACATCCAGCATTTGTACGAACTGGCGGTCGCGGGAAACTTTCCCAAGGGCAAAGGAACTCTTCGCCACGAGCAGATCATCGATCGCTACGTCGCGGATGTGGTTGATCGCGTCGGAAAACTCTCGCGCGACGTAAAGGTTGTTCTCGATTGTGGGAACGGGGTGGGTTCGCTGGTCGCCCCCAATCTTTTCCCAAGACTCGGACTCAGTCCGCGCTGTCTCTTCTGCGAGAGCGACGGCACTTTTCCAAATCACCATCCCGACCCTACCGTTCCGCAGAATCTCGAGGCGCTCGTACGAGCGGTCAGGAAAGACAAGGCAGAAATCGGAATCGCGTTCGACGGAGATGCCGACAGGATTGGTGTGGTGGATGACCGGGGCGAAATCATATGGGGAGACTATCTGCTCATCGTTTACGCGCGGGACGCGCTCGAGCGCACCGGCAGGGGACAGTCGATTGTGTTTGACGTAAAGGCATCGCAGGCGTTGCCCGAGGCAGTGGAAAAGGCAGGTGGCCTGCCGGTTATGTGGAAGACCGGCCACTCGGTAATCGAAGAGAAGGTCCACGACACCGGCGCTCCAGTCGGCGGGGAAATGTCGGGGCATATGTTCTTCGCCGAGGGCTATTACGGTTTCGATGACGCGCTTTACGGCGCCGCGCGTCTCCTTCGGATCATCGCCGACTCCGGCAAGAGTATTCGTGAGCTGCTGGCCGACGTGCCCCGATTCGTGTCGACGCCCGAAATCCGCGTCGATTGTCCGGACGACAAGAAATTCGGCATCGTCGAAGAGGCGAAGGAGTATTTCGGCAGCCGGTACAAGGTGATTACCGTCGACGGTGCGCGTGTTCTCTATTGCGACGGCTGGGGACTCGTTCGCGCGTCCAACACTCAGCCGGTGCTCGTGATGCGCTTCGAGGCGCGCACGACGGAGAATCTCGAGAGCATACAGTCCGAGATGCAGGGTTGGCTGCGCACCAAAGGCGTAAAGGTTTGACGTGATGCGCAGTCGGCGCCTCCTTGTCGGCGTCGTCATCGCGGCGGCAGTCCTAGTTGGCGGTCGCGCGATATCGACGGTGTACGCCGATTACAACTGGTACGCCGCGATGGGTGCCACACCGCTGTGGAGTGAGCGCGCTGGCGACCTCCTGCTCGTGTACGGAGCGGGATCGCTGATCGCCGTCGTGTTGACCTTCGTCAACCTGTCGGCGCTTGGCCGCAGCATCGGATCGCTTACGCTGCCGCGGCGTCTGGCGAACGTCGAATTTGGCGAAGCGGTGCCGCGAAAATATCTCGACCGGTTCGCGTTGGTGCTCGCGATCGCCATCGCCGCGGCGCTGACTCCGGCCCTGCCGAACTGGACACTCGTCGCGCTTGCTCGTCTCCAGGTCGGGTTTCGTGAAACAGACCCTTACATCCAGCACGACTTGGGGTTCTACACGACGTGGCTGCCTTTCGAGAAATCGCTTTACTCCTGGGTAATGTTGCTGGTCGTATCGGTCTCGGTGTTCGTCGTGGTTTTGTATTCGCTGACTCCCGGACTTCGGTGGGAACGCGCCGGCCTGAGAATGAGTGCGAGGGTGCGGCGACACCTCAGCGTTCTCGCCGCACTGCTTCTGCTGATTACGATGTGGAGCTATCGGCTGCAATCGTACGATCTCCTGATCCACGGCTCGGGTGACAACGGAGGGTTTTCCTACATCGACCACCAATGGCTTCTGCCGGGACTTGTGCTCCTTTCGATCGTAACGGCCGCAGCTGCCATCACAGTGCTTCTGAGCGGCTGGACGGGTCAGCTCCGGACGAGCTTCATTGCCGTGACCGTTGTAATCGCTCTGTCGATCACGGTCCAGGAGCTCATCCCGCTCGTCGAACGGCATTTTACTCCTGCGACCGAGCAAATCGCGAGGGAGCGATCCTACACCGCGACTCGCGCGGATTTTACCAGGCGCGCTTACACACTGAATAGTTCCGCCGAGGAAGCCCTTCGGAAGTCAGCGGTGTCGCCCGTGTTCGACAGCATCGCGACGAGCTCCGTCGGACAAGAACTGCTACAGAAGGACTCGCTCGTATACCCCGGGGCGCGCGGCCTCGTGATCGTGTCCAATCCCCAGCTCGATGTCGCTGGACAGCACGTCGGGGCAGGTCTGTCGAAGCTCGGCTACGCGTGGGCTTATCAGTCCTTCGATTTGCTCTCCGACTCCGTTCCGCACCGCGCGAGGTTGATCGCCGTCCGCGATGTTCGTGCGCGCGTCCTTGAACTCGCTCCCATCTTCACGCAAGCTGGAATCGTAGAGCCAATGTTCCACGCTGATACGCTTTACTGGAAGATCGAGCTTTACATCGCATCAGCCAATTATCCGCTCAGCAGACATTTTGTACTCGCTGGAGAGGATCGTAGCTATTTCCGACACGCAGCGACGGCTCTCGTTAACGCGCGGACTGCTCGAGTCATGATCGCAGCGGATCCGTCGCCCGATCCGATCTCGCAGGCGTGGATGGCGGCATTTCCGAACTCTTCCGATTACCGCGCGCCCGGAATCGCGCGTGAGCTCACGACGAGCCCGTGGCAGGCGGTCCCCGATGAGACCAGTGCGCCTGCTGATTCTACTTTCCGCGCCGCTGTGACCCGACTCTACAACCGAATGCGGGCGGCTCTCGCGGCGGGTGATCTCAAAGCATTTGGAGCCGCGTACGATTCGCTCGGCGCGTTCATAGGACAGCGAAAATGAATGACGCGCCACGCACTGCCGTAATCGCCGTCGGCGGCAATGCGCTATCGCCGCCGGGCGAACATTCCACAATCGCCGACCAGTTCAGACACAGCCGGGCGAGCCTTGGTCCGATCGTGGACCTCACGCTCGATGGATGGCGCGTCGTCGTGGTCCACGGCAACGGTCCGCAGGTCGGTGACGAGCTCGTGCGCAACGAAAAGGCGCGGAGCGAAGTTTCTCCGCTGCCGTTGGGCGTTCTGGTGGCAGGCACTGCTGGCTGGATAGGCTACATGCTGCAGCAGTCGCTCGAGAACGCGCTGCGCAAAGCAGGGAGCCAACGCGATGTAGTGACCGTTCTCACACAGGTGGAAGTGAGCGCCTCCGATCCGGCGCTGCATAACCCGAAGAAATTCATCGGGCATGGACTCTCCGCGAACCGAGCCCGCGAGCTCCGAGCGGAGGGTCACGCAGTCCGCAAGGATGCGAATGGTCATCTCCGACGCGTCGTGGGGAGTCCAACGCCATTGGCGATTCATGAGATATCGACAATCCGAAGTCTCGTCGAGCGCGATACCGTAGTGATCGCGTGCGGCGGCGGCGGGATTCCTGTCTACCGCGATTCCACGCTCGGTCTGGAAGGAGTTGATGCGGTGATAGACAAGGACCTTGCTGCTGCAGTTCTTGCCAGAGAGCTGGGCGCGGAGCTGTTTATGATTCTCACCGATGTCGATGCCGTGTACGTGAACTGGGGAACAGAGCAGCAGACGATGATCAGCTCCATGACGGTTGCGGATGCGGACCGTCTCGCTGCGGAGGGCGCGTTCGGTGAGGGAAGCATGGCCCCGAAGGTTGCCGCTGCAGCCGAGTATGTGCGTGGAACCAGGGGCCGTGCCATTATTACCGAGTTGAGCAAGGGAAGAGCAGCCGTGCAAGGCAGCGGCGGGACAGAGATCCTGCCCTGAATAATCACATCGAATACACTGCGCGTGGACACACGCGTTCGGAGCAAAGGTGAACATCCACGAGTATCAGGCAAAGGAAATCTTCCGGAAGTACGGCATACCGATTCCGCCAGGAGAGGTAGCCACGACACCGGACGAAGCGGAGTCGATCGCGCGCAAGTTTGGAACGACAGTCGTGGTCAAAGCGCAGGTTCACGCAGGGGGGCGGGGCAAGGCAGGTGGAGTGAAGCTGGCTCGGACGCCCGCTGATGCGAAGAGCATAGCTGCTCAGATTTTCAAACTGACCATCAAGGGTCTCCCCGTCGAAAAGGTCCTCGTTACACCTGCTGCCGACATCGCGAGCGAGGCATACGTCGGCATCATCGTCGATCGGGCAAGCAAGCGGCCAGTGTTCATGGCGAGCCCGGCTGGCGGAATTGACATCGAAGAAGTCGCGGCGAAGACACCCGACAAGATCCGGCGCCTACCGGTAGATCCGCGGTACGGACTGCAGGGATTCGAGGCGATGCAGCTCGCGTTCTTCCTCTACTCGGACATCAAGCAGGTCCGCGCTGCGGCAAAGATTCTTCAACAACTCTATAACGCATTCTTCGAGAACGGCGGGTCGCTCGCCGAGATCAACCAGCTCGTCACGACACCGGACGGCGAAGTTGTCGCTCTCGACGCCAAGATGGTGATAGACGACAACGAGCTCGAGAGACGACCCGACATCGCCGCTCTGCGCGACGAGTCATCTGAAGATCGCAGCGAAGTCGAGGCAAGAAAAGCGAGCCTGACGTTCATCAAGCTCGACGGAAATGTCGGGTGCATCGTGAACGGTGCCGGGCTCGCTATGGCGACGATGGATCTGGTCAAGTATTACGGCGGCGAGCCGGCGAACTTTCTCGACATCGGCGGTTCCTCGAATCCGGGAAAGGTCGTTGCCGCGCTTCGCATCATCACCGCTGATAAAAACGTGAAAGCCATCCTGTTCAACATCTTCGGTGGAATCACGCGCACCGACGACGTCGCAAACGGAATCGTGACCGCCATCAAACAAAATCCACTGAAGGTGCCGCTGGTGATTCGCCTCACCGGGACCAACGAGGAAATTGCCGTCAGGATCCTGAATGAGAACGGGCTCTCCGCGATGACCGACATGGACGCAGCCGTGAAGAAGGCAGTGGCGCTCGCGACTGGAGGAAAAGTCGCGTGAGCATTTTCATCGACAAGAGCACGCGACTCCTCGTTCAGGGAATAACCGGTCGCGACGGATCGTTTCACACTCGGCAGATGCTGGAGTACGGGACGCAGGTTGTCGGAGGCGTGACGCCGGGCAAAGGCGGACAGAAGTTCGAGGATAAGGTCCCGATTTTCAACACCGTTGCCGACGCGGTCAGCAAGACAGGGGCGAACACCACAGTCATTTACGTTCCTCCGCCGTTCGCTGCCGACGCGATGATGGAGGTTGCGGACGCCGGGATTCAGTTCATCGTCTGCATCACGGAAGGAGTGCCCGTCCTGGATATGACGAAGGTCTACCCCTTCGTCAAAGAACGTGGCGCGCGACTTCTCGGACCGAATTGTCCGGGATTGATATCACCTGGAGAATCAAAGGTCGGAATCATTCCGGGCAGGATATGCACGCGCGGGTCGGTCGGGCTCGTGAGCCGTTCGGGAACGCTCACCTACGAAGTCGTCTACCAGATGACACAAGCGAAAATTGGACAGACTACTTGCGTTGGAATCGGCGGTGACCCGATAAACGGCACCAACTTCATCGATTGCCTCGACGCCTTCGAGAAGGATCCAGCGACCGACGCCGTCGTGATGATCGGTGAGATTGGTGGAACCGACGAGCAGGATGCGGCGCGGTTCGTCCACGAGAAAATGAAGAAACCGGTCGTCGGATTCATTGCGGGGCAGACCGCGCCTCCGGGTCGTCGCATGGGACACGCCGGCGCCATCATCTCTGGCTCCGCGGGAACGGCCGCGGAGAAGATGCAGGCTTTCGAGGAGAACGGGATCGCCGTGGCAAAACGTCCCATCGACGTCGTCGACTTACTCAAGCGCGCGATGCGCTAGGATCGAGATCATAAATGGCTGGCAACAGAACACTCACCATTATCAAGCCGGACGCCTTTAACTCCGGGAAGGCTGGACTTATCATCGCTCTGCTCGAGAAATCCGGGTTCAGGATTGTCACATCGCGGGTGATGCGACTGACCGAGGCTCAGGCGGCTGCTTTTTACGCTGTCCATAGAGAGCGGCCGTTTTTCGCGCCGCTCACGCGATTCATGACGTCAGGCAAGTGCATGCCAATGGTGCTCGAGCGGCCGGATGCAGTTGCGTTCCTCCGGAAAGTGATCGGGGCAACCGATCCTGCCGAAGCCCAAGCTGGCACCGTTCGAAAGCTTCACGCGGAGTCAAAGGAGAGAAACGCAATCCATGCATCCGACTCCGACGAAAACGCGGATCGCGAGGCGAGATTCTTTTTTGCTGAGGCAGACCTGGTTTAAGCGGGACGGCATAGTCGGTTCAGCGGTTTTCGACCCCTAACTCAACCAAAAAAGCTGCAGCGGCGGACTGGAACGGGAACCATAAACCCGCTAGGTTAAAGGGCTTATGCTGTACTTCGACCTGCGTTCACTGGAGAGCAAGGCCGTCCATGTAGACGCCTCGCTGGCGCCCAACGATCCGATCTGGGAAGAGGGCGATTTCCGACCTTCGGAGCCTATCCGCGTGACGGGGCGGCTCTCATCAGCAGGAGAAGGTCGGTTTTATTTTAGCGGCCGAATCGAGGGTCGGCTGGCGTTGCCATGCCGTCTTTGTCTCGACGATGTCGACGTAGACGTAGACGAGGAAGTACACTTCATACTCGCCGAGACGGGAGCTGAGGAAGCGGACGACCCAGACGTTTTTCTGTACGATCCAAACGAAAGGAACATTGACCTTCGAGGAGCCGTCAGGGAAACCTGGCTTCTTACTGCACCGGCTTACGCTCAGTGCAGGGAGGATTGCAAGGGACTGTGCGCCATCTGTGGTACGAACCTGAACGAAAGCACGTGCAACTGCACACCAACAACGACTGATTCGCGCTGGGACGCATTGCTCAAACATCAGGGCGACGCACACTAGCTCGTCAAACAAATCAAGGAACAGAAGACATGGCCGTCCCAAAACGACGCACATCGAAAAGAAAAAAGCGGGCGCGGAATACGCACAAGATTGCTCCCGCAATAGTCATCCAGAAGTGTCCGCGCTGTCAGAGCATGAAGCGTCCTCATCATGTATGCGAGGAGTGCGGATACTACGCGGGCGAACAGCGAGTAGAGCCGAAGGAAGCGTAGCTTGGCCCGAATTGCGTTGGACGCGATGGGGGGTGATTTTGCCCCCAAAGCGCCAATCGCCGGCGCTCTTCTCGCGCTGCGGGAGCTAGACGCGGCTCATAGCGTTCAACTCGTAGGACGGACCGCGGTAATTGAATCGCAGCTGCGCGAGCTTCTGTCCGGTGAGCTCGCGGCGGCGGCGCATGTTCGTGGTCGCGTGCAGATCATTGAGGCGCCCGACGTCATTGAGATGTCGGAGAAGCCGACTGCCGGGCTCAGAAAAAAACCGAAGAGCTCGATGGTTGTCGGCATCCAGCTTCAGCCGGACGATACCTCGGACGCGTTCGTGTCGGCCGGAAATACCGGCGCACAGATGGCGACCTCAGCGATGCTTCTCAAGCTGCAGCCCGGACTCACGAGGCCGGCCATAGCGACCGTGTTTCCGACAGCGCGAGATCCTGTAATCGTCATCGATTCTGGCGCCAATGTCGACTGCTCGGCCAGGGAGCTCATTCAGTTTGCGTGGCTTGGCGCAGTTTACGCGGAGTGCATCTTCGGGCGACGCAATCCATCGATCGGTCTCCTTTCTATTGGAGAGGAGTCGGAAAAAGGGAACGCCGTGGTCAAGGAGGCGAATGCGCTCTTTCAGAAGGCTGGCTTCAATTTCCATGGCAATCTCGAGGGCCGAGATCTCCCGAATGGTGCAAGCGATCGAGGTCCGTTCGACGTGGTGGTCTGCGACGGATTTGTGGGCAACATCGTGCTCAAGTTTTACGAGGCCGTCGCGCCGATGATCATGCGACTCCTCGCCGAACATCCCGGGATCGATCCGGCCAACGTCCGGACGGCGCTCAAGGGATTCGACTCGAGTGAATACGGCGGTGCACCGCTTCTCGGATGCCGCGGCGTCAGTATCATATGTCATGGCAATTCATCACCGCGCGCGATCAAGAACGCCATCAAAGTCGCAGTCCGCGCTGTCGAGACCGGTATGAATGATCAGATCGGCCAACGGCTCGAGGCGGCCGCGCCGGCGATCACTGCCGCGGTGGAGCTGGCGTGAAGCGGCCCGTCGCCGCCGTGATGGGCACTGGGCGAGGACTACCGGCCCACGTGATGACCAATCACGACTTTGCCGCGATCGGAATCGAGACGTCCCACGAATGGATTTTCGAGAGGAGCGGAATCTCCGAGCGTCGCCTCGCAAAAAACGGCGAGACCACCTGTTCGATGGCCTCCGACGCCGCGCGGAAGGCGATGGAGGTCGCTGGCGTCCATCCCGGCGAGATCGACGTCATAGTGCTCAGCACGGCAACGCCCGATCGTTTGCTTCCCTCGACGGCTGTCGATATTCAGGCCGAGCTCGGCGCCACGCGTGCCGCGGCATTCGATGTCGGTGCGGCGTGCGCGGGCTGGCTGTATGCGATGTCGACCGCGGAAGGGCTCATCATGTCGGGGACGGCGGAGACGGCTCTCGTCGTCGGATCGGAGAAGATGAGCGCGATAGTGGACTGGACAGACAGGTCCACGTGCGTGCTATTCGGCGACGGCGCGGGCGCCGCAGTCCTGAAGCGGTCCAAGCAGGGTAAGGGAATTCTCTCGGCGTACATGCGCAGTGACGGAAAGCTCGCGGATCTGCTGTACAGACCAGACGGCGGCGCGACGACGCCGATGTCCGTCGAGGTCCTTGAGAACCGTTCGCACCTCGTGCGGATGGCAGGGCGAGAAGTTTTTAAGCATGCAGTGAGGTCGATGTCCGATGCCGCCGATCGTGCGCTCGACGGAGCCCGCCTTACTGGATCGGACATAGATCTTCTCATTCCTCACCAGGCCAACGTCAGGATCATCGAAGCCACGGCAAAGCACGCCGGCATCTCGATGGAGAAGGTCTTCGTGAACGTCGAGCGATACGGCAACACGTCCTCGGCGTCGATACCAATCGCCCTCGACGAAGCAATCGAGGCAGGCCGCGTGAAAGAGGGATCAACAGTGATGATGGTCGCTTTTGGCGCCGGATTCACATGGGCGTCGATGATCATCCGCTTCTAGCGGTGGACGTCGTTCTCCTTTTCCCCGGTCAGGGATCTCAAAAACCAGGTATGGGAAAGGACCTCTCCGACGCGTTCCCTGTAGCGAAAGCCGTGTTCGGTGAGGTGGATGCAGCGCTAGGCTCCGACATCAGCCGGCTTTGCTTCGACGGTCCGGCGGACGAGCTGACCGCGACGCGCAACGCTCAGCCCGCGTTGTTCGCGCACGGTGCGGCGATTTGGGCGGTCGTGAAGGATAAGCTTCGCCAACATGTGCGCGCTGCGGCTGGTCACTCGCTGGGAGAGTTTACCGCGTATCATGCGGCCGACACCGTTGGACTCGCGGGTGCAGCGCGCCTGGTCCGGCGGCGTGGCGAGCTGATGTTCGCGACCGGCACCGCTCGTCCTGGAACGATGGCGGCGATACTAGGGACAACGACGACGCCGATCGCCGAGCTATGCGCGCGCGCCAGCGCGGAGGCGGGACTAGTTGTCCCGGCGAATTACAATACCGATGAGCAGACCGTTATCTCCGGGGAGGTCCGCGGCGTTGAACGCGCGATGGAGCTTGCAAAAGCGGCAGGGGCCAAACGCGCGGTGCGGCTACCTGTGAGCGGCGCCTTTCACTCACCTCTCATGCAGCCAGCGGTCGCGGGACTCACCGATGCAATCGCAACAGCAGCATTCACCAACCCGATTTTTCCGGTTTTCTCGAACGTGACTGCGGAAGCTACGACGACTGCCGTCGCCGCAAAGGATCTTCTCCTCAGCCAGCTTACCTCTCCGGTTAGATGGTCTACGGAGGTAAGAAATATCGCAGCGCGCTTTCCGGATGCTCTTTTCGTCGAGATGGGCCCCGGCAACGTTCTGACCGGGCTTATGAGCCGCCTTGTGAAGGGCTCCAGAACCTTCGCTTGTGGAACAGCTGCTGAGACGGAAAAACTGCTCCAGATGGTGGCGTGATGCAGATTGATCTCTCGGGTAAGAATGCCGTCGTGACAGGAAGCACGCGCGGCATTGGACGAGGAATCGCTGAGACGCTTGCAGCGAGCGGCGCACGGGTCGCAGTGGTAGGACGCGAGCTTGCACGCGCCGAGGAGGTCGCGGCGGCTATCGGAAAAAAGTCCAAGGGATTTTCCGCGGACGTCAGCGACACAGGCGCAGTGGCAAAGCTGGTCGCCGACGTGGAGACGGCCTTCGGATCGATCGACATCCTCGTGAACAATGCCGGCATCACCCGCGACAATCTCGTGATGCGGCTCAAGGACGAAGATTGGGATGCGGTGCTCGACGCGAATCTGCGTGGGGCCTTTGCGGCTATTCGTGCGGTTTCGCGCGGCATGATGAAACGCAGAAGCGGCCGGATAATCAACATCGCCAGCATCGTCGGAATGATGGGGAACAAGGGCCAGGCCAATTACGCCGCCAGCAAGGCCGGTCTCATTGCCCTAACCAAGTCCGTCGCAAAGGAGCTTGGCTCGCGGAACATACTGGTGAATGCGGTTGCTCCTGGTTTCATCGAGACGGAGATGACCGCCGCGATGACCCCTGAGGCCCGCGAAGCGCTGGGCAAACAGATTCCATTAGAGCGCCTGGGCAGCGTCGCCGATGTCGCTGGAGCGGTGGCCTTTCTCGCATCGGACCTCGCTTCGTATATCACGGGCCAGGTGTTCGTCGTGGACGGGGGAATGGTCATGTGACCATCCTCGTCTAACTTTGTAGCAGATATTCGGTTAGGTATATTACCCGACACACCACAAACACGAGGAAATCCATCAAATGGCCGACAATTCCAACAAGGTCAAAGACATCATCGAGAAGGAGCTCGGTG
>JBOHTC010000036.1:0-2322 GCA_050733495.1 Gemmatimonadaceae bacterium
TCGGGGTTCACATCGATGTCCGGATATCGACTCGCCAGCATCTCGCAGTACTTCCAGTGCGTCGTCGCCTTCTTTCCGTCGAGGAGACCCGCCTCGGCGAGCAGCAACGCTCCGGTGCAGACTGAGCCGACGCGTCTCGCCTGGCGTGCCATGTCCTTCAGCCATTGTACTGCTTGCGGACCGACCTTCCCGCATTCAATGTCGTTGCCGCCGGCGACCAGCAGCGTATCGACTTTGCCAGTGCACCGGCGATAGGTGCGATGCGCCACGAGGCCCAAACCGCAGTTGGTGAGTATCGGCCGGCCCCGCGCCGTGCTGACGACTTCCACCTGATAAATCGGCGCGCGTGACCCGTTCTTTTTTGCGAAGAGCTCCGCCGCACGGGTGAAAATCTGGAAGGGGCCCACCAGATCGAGAATCTGTGTTCCCGGAGCGCCGACGATCACAACACGTCGAGTCGCCATCAGCGACGCGGCGGATTCGCCAATCTACTTTGCAACGAAGTACTGACCTCGGTGAAGTGGACCATCGACGTTCTGAAACCTGACCGGCATCGACTGGTACTTCCAAAGCTGTGGACCTGACTGAAGTTGATAGTGCAGGTGTGGTCCGAATGCGTCACCCGAGTTCCCTAGCTTTCCAATTACCTGGCCCGCGGCGACCCGGTCGCCTGGTTTGACAGTGACAGACCCTGTCTGCATGTGCATCATGACGCTGTACTCGGAATTACCATGGTCGATAATCACGCAGTTTCCGGCAGACGCATTTACCGGGTCATGTAGTGGCCTGTACCAATCGTCGCCAGGTTCGAATCCCGGGTGCGGGTTAGTCGGCACATCGTTGCGGGCATAGACTACGATTCCAGTCGCAGGCGCAAGGATCTCGCGGCCCCAGCCTGCATCTGCCGCATTCTCATTGGAATCGCTTAGTTCCCCAAAGTTCTGATCCAGGCCGTCTATGTCTATTCCAAACTCATCCGAGAAGTCGCCGTGACCCCCGTGGCCGCCATTCGTGACATAGTCCTGCCCGATAATGCCCTGACCGCGAATGGGGAAGATGAGCGCTGTCTTCTGGTGGTAGTATCCAATCGGAATCCCCACCATGTGTTCTGCTCGATGGCCGTTCGCATCGGCGACGGTTAGCCGCATAGCTAGCGAGTCGATCGCCCATGCCAAGGGTTCGCGAAAGTAAAAGCGAAGCTCAAATGCTTCGGGTAGCGCAATCGCGCGCACCGTTGCCATGACCGGAGTATTCGGCTCGATCCGATCGCTTGTCCGTTTGATCTTTGTCAGCATTTCAGCCGTCCAATCCTGCCGCTCGACGATATTTCCGGCACTGGATAGCTCTACGCGTGCGGATGTCGGCGTGAGCTCGCAATCCTTCGAACAGAGCACCGCAATATCGAACACGAATGACGATGTCCTGGAACCTCCCGGATCGTCGACTTTGTACACGATTGATGGAACAACATGCAGCCGAAAATCGGGTGGGTTTGGGCGTGAGGGTGCTACGGCGACCGACGACCCCAACACAGCCAAAGGCAGCACGATTCCATCGAGTTTGCGGGTCATTGCGCAAGCGGAACGCGTGAGTCGGTTCATGGATTCAACTTCTTGACGCGCGCGTCGATGGACCACGCTCCAACGCCATAGACAGCGATCATGAGAAGTCCGCCCATCATACCAAGATTCTTGAAGAAGTGGGTTTCGTTCTGACCGGCCGAGTTGCCGGTCATGGTCCAGAACGCGTGCATGCGAACGCTGACGATGCCGAGGTACACGAACATTACTGCGGCGGCAGCGCGGGCGCGGAAGCCAATGATCACCAGGAGAGATCCGACTGCTTCGATCACGAGCGCGGCAGCGAGCAACGGCGCGATGAAACTCATCCCCTTGGACGCCATGTACGCCGCCTGGCCCGACCAGTCGGAGATCTTTCCGTTGACAGCCACCAGGAATTCCAGAATCACGAGCACCCGGGCAAGGAGTGGCAGGAGCCCGTATCGAACCGAGGGAGACATGGAGATACTAGCTCCGCGCGCCGCGATCGCCTCGGGCAACGCTCAGCGTCACCTGGAACTCACTGGGCATCGCTGCATCGGGCTCGACGACGCCAACTCCTCGCCACGGGCGGCCCTGTTCGTCGGCGAACGTCCACACCAGCCGATTGGAATTGGACGCCGAGACGTGAAAGGTGATCACGCGCGGGCGCGTGGCCGGTCCGCCCGTCATCGATTGCGTATCCCGCGCCGCGGTCGCCGCGACGCGCTTTCGAAGGATGTCGACAAACTCGCTGTCCGTGGACGGCTTCGACACCAGCAGC
>JBOHTC010000037.1:0-13823 GCA_050733495.1 Gemmatimonadaceae bacterium
TTTACGGGCGGGTGAGCCCCTAACTGCGCTCGTTCGCTCTGCTCACTCGCGGGTCTCCTGGTCGCTCGCTGAATGTCGCCTGCGCCCCCACTCGCCCGACTCCTCGGCGAGTTTCGCGAAAGCCGTCGCGTTATCTGAAGCCCGTGCGCCGCACGAGATCTACGGGGATGGCCGCTTCGCCGCCGCGCTACTCGCGCGTTCGGTTAGGGATCTATGCCGCCTCGACCCAAACGAGATGCCTAGACGATGCCGAGAAAGCCAGAAGGCGAAGCCGCAAAGCCAGGGAACACTCGATCCAGCTCGCGGGCTCCAAGATGATGCGCGACGACTTCTGCGAAGACAGACCTGAAGTCGGTTGTCAGTGCGAGGTCGCGGCCCTCATACAGCTGCTCGGCCTCCAAGCCCGGCCACTTCCCGTGCACCTTACCACCCTTCACGTGTCCGCCGATCACGAACAGCGCGCCGGCGTGACCGTGATCGGTCCCGCGATTTCCATTTTCGCGGGCCATGCGGCCGAACTCGGACATCGTCATGATGACGACATCGTCCATTCTGTCGCCCAGATCGGTGACGAGCGCGGCGATCGACTGCGAAAAATCCGCGAGCCTCTGCGCGAGTTGGCCCGTCGACGATCCCTGGTTCACGTGCGTATCCCAGCCGCCTACATCCGCGAAGGCGATCTCGAGCCCGACGTTCGCCTTGATCAACTGCGCAATCTGGAGCAGACGCAGCCCGAACTGCGATCTGGGATAGTCGGCGCCGTTCTGCGGGAGATATTTTTGGGGATTCGCGGCGCGCAACATCTTCACCGCATCGAAAGTCTCCGCGCCGGTCGCGTGCACGAGATCCGCTGATCCAGTTCTATACAACGCCTCGAGACGCTCGGCCGAGCTGCCGGTCGCGCGAACGCTGAACTCGTCGAGACTGTTCATCGCCACCGTCGGCGACGGACCCTCGAGAATGCGCGGCGTCTGCGGCGTCAGCGATACCGCGCGGAAAGGCGTCTTCGCGAGATTGCATTCGTCGCACGTTCCCTTGACGGCGAGGTATCGATTGAGCCAGCCATCGGTCGTGCCCTTATTGTCCGGCGTGCCGGTCTCCATGTAATCCTGCGCGTCGAAGTGCGAGCGCGTGGTACTCGGACTTCCAACTGCCTGCACAGGTGCGAGCAATCCGCGATCGTACAGCGGCTTGAGCGGCGCCAGCGCGGGATGCAGCCCGAAGAATCCGTCCAGATCGATTGCCGCGCCCGCCCCGCCTGCCACCCCGCGCGTCGGCTGCGGAATGGCGATCGAAGGACGCATCGCGTAATACGCCTTTTCGCCGTGCGGGACGACGACGTTGAGTCCGTCAGCGGCGCCGCGCTGGAAGAGACAGATCAGAACCTTTCCCTTCGACGTTTTGGGAAGCTCCATGCCGAACGCGGTGCGGCGAAGAAAGCTCGGGCTCAACCCCATCGTCACTAGCGCGAGTGCGCCGGACTTTACGAATGCTCTGCGTTCCATGGTTACGGATGCTCCTGATTTGAAACGAATTCTTCCGATTTGAAAAGCGAACTTTCTGATTCCAACTGGTCCTTCTGATTGCCTTCCCTAATGTCTCTGAAATTCCGGTGAGCCGAGCGCGAGACCCACGATCTGCTGAAGTCCAGTGAGCTGCGGAATGTTGCCCAACCCGCGACCCTGTAGCGCTCCTCGCTTTCCGCCGCCGCCGTTCTTGTTCTGCTTGGCACCCGCCGTCTTGTGTCCGTTGTTGGCGTTGCCATTGCCGCTGCCGGCCATCGCATCGTCTGACATATCCATGGTCGATGCGGTGTCCGGCGAGGACGCGTCCGCCATACCGGCAGCACTATCGGGAGAGCCCGCGCTACCGTCATCGGTTGCTGCCGCTGCGCCAGACTTACCCTGCATCACGCCCGCGCCGGCGTTCGCCAGCAATGGGTGCTCGCCCGACATCAGCACCGCTCTCGTATCCGGCGATACCATTCCATTCAGAATCGTCCCCACCACCGCGTCCACCTGCTTGTCGCGCGGCGCGGAGCGTATCGTGTCGAGGGCGGGAACGTCTCGAATCGCGACGCCCGGAAGCCTTCCCGCCGCTGCGGCCATACCAAAGTTGATGCGATTGAGAATCGCGCCGGTGTTCATCCATGCGTCTCCGGTCTCGGGCCAGCCGTCCGGCGCCTGATGTCCGAAAATCGGCTCACCCATGTACGCAATCACCTGCGCGCTCCGCGGAGTGCTGTCCGGCGCCGCATCGAGCGCGCGCATCGCGCTTACGACCACTTCGAACGGAGTCTTCACTTTGCTGTGGAACGCCTGCTGCGAGAAGAATTCCGGCGACGTGATTATTGCGCGCAGAACTTCACGAATGTCTCCGTCGGTCTTGAGATAGACCTGCGCCGCGTGATCCACCAGCGCCTTCGACGGTGAGTCACTGACGAAGCGCCTCGCGAGCTTGAAGGAGATGAAGTGCGCTGTCGCCGGACTCTTCGCGATCATATCAAGCACATCCTCTGCGTCTTCCATACCGCGACCAGCTGCGAGCTTGCGACCGAGCACGACTTTCTCACCGGCGTCGTGCACCTGCGGACGGAATACGAATCCACCACCTTGCGCCGGCGGCTTGATCGTCCAGCCCGTAAAGGCCCGCGCGACGTTGATCACGTCCTGTTGTGTATATCCACCATCGACGCCGAGCGTGTGCAGCTCGAGCAGCTCGCGACCATAGTTCTCGTTCAGTCCCTGGCGTCCGCGTTTTTGCTGCTGTTGCTGGCGCTGTCTCTGCTGCGCCGCGCGCATCGCACCCATCGCTCCGCCGATCCCGCCTCTACGCATCGGCATGATCCTCACTCCGCCAAAGCCATTCTGCGCCGAGAGCGTTGGACGGGTGCTATCGGCCATGCTGCGCGCGTTGTCGAGATAGAAAAGCATCGCCGGACTCTTGGCGACTGCCTCGAGCAGGTCGCGGAATTTGCCCAGCGTGTGCGGACGAATCACGTTCTCGTCGAAGTCAACGAGGTAGTACGGCTCGGGTGCGCCCTTCGCCGCGTAGATGTTGAAGTGATTTTCCCAGAAGTCGGTCATGACTTCCTGGAGCTGTCGCTCGCTGCCGACCGCGCGTGCGACGCGTGACGACTGTAGTTGGGTGACCACCTGGCGCCGCGAATTGTTGGCCTGCTTGAACTGCTGCCTGAACGCCACACTGTCAGCCCGACTCATCGTCGTATCGGCTTTCTCCGCCTTTCGCTGGCGCCGCTGCCGCTGATCGTCGGCGTATTGCTTGAGCAGATCGTTCTGATCCTGGTTGAGCACGGAATATTTCTGGAGGAACTTGTCCATCGCGGAATCGTCGATCTTATCGGGATGGAGCTGCTGATCGATCCAGTTGTCGAGACCCATCGTGCGCACCTTGAGCACGTCACCGGGCCTCGGACCAAAAGTCAGACGGCTCAACGCCTGAATGATCTGTTGATCGGCGGGGAGCTCGCGGACGTCCGAGCGCGCTACGACCGGTTTTACGGCGGGTTTCTGCGCCGACACGACGAATGGCGCAGCAGTGAGCAGCGCCGCCGTGATCGCGACTAGTTTTACGACTCGCATGATCGTCCTGGGATACGTCTATAAATGTAGACGCACAGACAGGCCGCAATGTTAACCCCAGCTTTCAGCCTGATCGATCCTTGCGCGGGTCGTCGGGCGTTCGCAACAGCCGGCGCGTGAGGCTGGCTTCGCGCCGCACGAGAGGCACGGGGATGGCGGCGTTCCGCCGCCGCGCTAGGCGGGCGTAGAGGGCATGCCGCCTCGACCCAAACAGAGATCTATACAAAGGCGTTACACGTGCCTAAGCGCGATCGGGAAACTCGGTGCCAACCCTACAGCCTATTCCCCTATCTAACAGTTAGCGATGACTACGATTTCCGACCGCCTCCTCTCCGCACTCGGCGGATCATACACCATTGAGCGCGAGCTCACTGGCGGGGGCATGGCGCTCGTGTTTGTTGGCGAGGATCATGACCTCGGCCGGAAGATCGTCATCAAGATCCTTCCGCCCGAGCTCGCGGCAGGCGTGTCGGCGGAAAGATTCCGCCGCGAAATCCTGACCGTCGCGCGGCTCCAGCATCCGCACATCGTTCCGATCCTGAAGGCAGGTGAAGTCGACGGACTGCCGTACTTCGTGATGCCCTACGTCGACGGCGAATCTCTCGACGTAACGCTGCGCCGCCGGCACACACTCGGCGTGCGTGAGACACTCGGCATTCTGAAAGACGTCGCGCGCGCCCTCGCGTTCGCGCATGAGCGCAACGTCGTCCACCGCGACATCAAGCCCGGCAATATCCTCCTCGCATCCGGCTCCGCAACCGTCACCGATTTCGGCGTCGCGAAAGCCCTATCCTCGGCGCGGAGATCCGGCGAAAAAGGAAGTGGGCTCACGAACACCGGGATGTCGCTCGGCACCATCCTTTACATGGCGCCGGAGCAGGCGGCGGGCGATCCCGAGATCGACGGACGCGCGGATATTTACGCGCTCGGCGTGACTGCCTACGAGATGCTTTCTGGCGCGGCACCATTCGCGAATCTCAGCCCGCGCGAGATGCTCACCGCGAGACTGACGCTTCCACCGCAGCCGCTCTCGAGTGTGCGGAAGGATGTGCCGTCGGGACTAGAGCGATTGATCGCGCGCTGCCTCGCAATCGATCCGGCCGATCGTCCGCAGACCGCCGCCGCGCTCGTGAATGCTTTGGAGGACCCGGCGACCTTGAGTGGATCGACCGTCGTCTCGGGCTCGGCGCGGATTCATCGCGGACGCCACTTCATTCGTCGCGCCGTGGTGGGCGGACTCGCGCTCGTCGGAGCCGTGGCGGTGAGCGCCGGAATCTATACCCGCACGCACCCCAATACCGCGGCCGCCGAGTCGAGTGCAACCGCGGCGAAGCTCGCCAACGTCGGTGTGATCGCGGTCTTGCCGTTCGTAAACCTCGGCGCCGATTCCAGCAACGGCTATCTCGCGACCGGAGTGACAAACGCCGTCGCCGGAAAGTTGATGAAGACCGGGGGACTTCGGGTGCTGGCGCCCGGTCGTCCTCGCTCGGTGCGTCGTCGCAGCGACACGGCAGCGACCGCGAGCTTCGACGCGCGACTGGTTCTCGAGGGAACCGTCGAGCGCGTCGGCAAGCACCTGCGCGTGACCGCGCGCCTGAGCAGTACCGACGACGACGTGATGCAGTGGGCGGACGTCTACGACCGCGACGTCAAGGACATTTTCTCCGTCGAAGACGAGATCGCGGACGCGATCGTGGCGTCGGTGACACCAATGGCGGGGCAGAGAAAAGGCTAACTACGAGCGGGCCCGTCAAATCTCTCGTCGTAAGTCCAGTCGTCTCGAAAAACTTGGAAGTTCGCTGACGGCAGAATCCAGCCCAGGCAGCTGTATCTCTCAGCTGTATTCTATAGTATGAGCGCCGGTCGATATCGGTCGAATTAGCCCTTGATTCGGGCTTTGTTCGGGTATAGCTTTGGCAATCCGCCATCGCCGAGCGACTCGATGTCAAAGACCGATTCCAACTTCACCCCCGACCAGTACGCGACCGTCGCGGCGCGCATCGAGTTGTTCTACGCGCGCTATCCGGAAGGTCGCATCAACACCGATCTCGTCGCGCGGAGCGACGGCGAGATCACCTTTAAGTCGGCAGTCTATCGCGGACCTTTGGAGACACTGCCCGCGGCGACCGGCTGGGCATCAGAACGCGAAGGCGATGGCGACGTAAATACCGTCGCTTGTCTCGAGAATACCGAAACGTCAGCCGTCGGACGTGCGCTCGCCAATCTCGGATTCACCGCCAGCACGAAGCGTCCGAGTCGCGAAGAAATGGATAAGGCCGAGCGGGTGCGAAGGAATCTCGCGGCACTCGGTGCGGCACGGCAGGAAAGCGCGGGCCTCCAGTCGCATGCAAATGTCACGGACGATGTCCTCCAGCTCGTGTCGAGAGCCGAGCAAAAGGGTCTCCCTCCACAGCGCGCGGAAATTCTGCGAAGTCGCGTGAACCGTTATCCCGGACTTCCACCATCGAGAGTCCGAAAAATCGAGACGACGCTCCGCTCCTGGATTCGGCGGCGCGAGCTGTAACACCCGGGTGTGCATTTGTTGAGGACACGCATGCACGAGGATCCGGCTCTAAGTGGAAAGCGCACGGTAGCACCATACACGTGCGCGGATCGCAAGCGCCGGATACGGGAGAGACGCGTGGAGGCAATGACGGTCAAGGAGGAAGCATTCGGTGGAGCGGAGCGACAATGTTGCCTGGAGCGGAGATGATGGGTCCGCGATTTCCTCCACGCGTTATCCGACTTCGGCGCGTCTGCTCTCCGCAATTCACCGCCGCGAGGAAGCGGCGATCAGGGAACTGTTCCTGCTCTATGCGCCACTGTTGAGAGATCAGGCGCGTCGAATGGGCGTCGATGCCGAGGTCCGCGATGAGGTCGTGACGACGTTGCTCGACGACGTCGTTCTGCACCTGATCGAGAACGCATTGGCTCCAAGGCATCTGGCACGATATCTCGTCGCATCCCTTCGCAACCGGGCGCGCAGACACCATCGTGACGCCGATCGCCGGCGCGTGATCCACGAAGGCGCGTACAGCGAGCTCGAGCCCGCATCAGAGCGCGTCGTTGCCGAATGTCATTCGGAGTACGGATTGCGTGCGAGCTTTTCACCGGACTCAGGCAGCGCGAGTGCTTTGCGTTCTGCCATCGCGAAGCTCGCCGAGAAATCGTCCGAAGATCTCACCGCGGAAGAGATGACGATGATGGTCGGAGTCGGACGGCACGTGCCGCTCCGTGAGACAGCCGGGCAGCTGGGAATCACCTATGGCGCAGCGAGAGTCAGGCTGCACCGGCTTCGCGAGCGTTTCACTAAACTGGCAACGCGATATCTGGTGACGCTCAAGCCGGATGAGAAGCGCGAGATCGAACGATTCTTCCGTCGCGCCGAGGTGCGCCTGGTACAATCGCCGGAAGAAGAACCAGAGCGGCGCGCAGTTGAGCGTGCGCCCAGAAGTCAATTGGAGAGGAACAATGGCAAGACTTGACGATCGATCGATCGAAGATCTCATGTCCGTCGTCGGGCGAGAGATCGAGAAGGGAGACAACGAGCTCGCGTACCAGGACGAGCGTTTTCTGCTCTGGCTCGCGAAGGATCTCCGTTGCGGCCAGAGCCGCGACGAGAGATCGAAGGACGAGCGCGACGCGGCCCAGTTCGCGCGCCGCGCGCTGAATCGGCTCGTGGTGCGTCGCGCCGAGCACGATCTTCCGCCGAGAAGACTGCGCGAGCGTACGGCGCCGATGAGCGCCACGGTAGCGCAAGCTTTGTCCGCTGCCGCCAGCGAGCGTTGCGCCACGATACTCGATCTCGCGGTTGCGGCCGGCGAGGGACGCGAGATCTGGGACGAGCCCTGCGACCGGTGGCTCGAGCTTCCTGACGATATACCGTCTGGGCGTTACGTCGCGCTCCGCGTTGCGGGCGACAGCATGACACCCGTGCTCGGCTCCCGCGAAGTGATTCTCGTTCAGCTCGATGCAGCGCCGCGCGTCGACGATCTCATCGTCGCGCGTCTGCCGGATCAGAGTCACGTGGTAAAGCGCGTCGCATCGATCGGAACAGGTCGCATCGAGCTCGCATCGTTCAACCCCGAGTACGAATCCATCTTCGTTCCTCGCGATCCTTCGCCGGTCGTTGGTACCGTGATCGCGCGTTTCACGCGCGAGTAACGTTTGGGGGTGCATCTCCTGTAAGGACGCGCGTCGAATCGTCGTGACCGCGACGTAGCGCGTCCGCAACAAGGAGGTGTTCCGTGTCGCAGTCTTTCACATTCCGTCGCCTCAGGCGACTTCTTCCCGGCGTGGCCACCGGTCTCACGCTGAGTCTGGTCGTCACGGCGAGAATGGAATTCTCATGCTCGGCGCAACTCCCGCAACTCCCGCAACTCCCGCAGCTCCCCCAGACTACGCAGCGAAGCCCGTCGCTCGTTTACCCATTGCCAGAGATCCTCTCCAAGAGTGAGCCACCTTCGGCAGTGATAAGCTGCGGCAACGTTAACAGGCAACCGAACAACATCAACGTCAGTTGTTGTCTGACACCTCCGCCGGGACATCAGCGCCCCAGACAACGAGCGCCGATCGACACCACGCATCGAGCCGCTCCGCATAGGTGGGTGCAGCGAAGTCAGGGAGATCGCCAATCGGACCGTTGGAAGCTGTCTTTGCTGTGCGGGACGAGGTGGAACTGCAATCTCTGACGAGGACGTGTCGCGCTCTGCACGAGGGCGGCAAAGACTTTTGTCGCCGAAGGAGCGAGAGCCCGAAGATCGATCTTACAGTCACGAATCGCGACGGTTGATCCCTGTCGTATTACCGAGATCTGCATCCCTGAGCTCCCGCGAAATCGTCGCAATCAAAATCCACAAGTCGGCCGTGCTTTATGGCGCGCGCACCGCTTTTCCCGGCGCAACGCCTTCGACTGCGTGCCCGTTCGCAACCACCGACACGCCGTTCACGATCACGTGCTGAATGCCAACAGACGTTAGCGACGGCTCACGATAAGTGGCGCGATCCATCACCCTCGCTGCGTCGAAGATGGTAATGTCCGCGTCCGCCCCAACGCGCAGACGTCCCTTGCTTCGCATCGCCGCCACTCGCGCCTCCAGACGCTGCGCCGGCATAAGCGTCATCTTGCGAATTGCCGTCATCAGGGTGAGCGACTGCGTTTCCCGGACGTAGCGGCCGAGTACTCTCGAGAACGTTCCTGTCGTCCGCGGATGTCCCGTGCCATTCTGCCAATACGCATCGCTTGCGATCATCGTCAGCGGACTGGTCATCGCGGCTTTGACCATCTCCTCAGTGTTCGTGTGAACCACAATCGGGCCGCCGATCCTGCTATATCGCTCGAAACTTTTGCGATTCAAGCGTTCGCCCGTGAGCGGCCATTCGATCTCGGCGAATCGTGCATCGTCGGCCGATTTATAGGCGTTCTGTATAGTCGCTGACCGGATCTCCGTCATTCCCGCCGTATAAGGATAGGCTTCCGTCGTCACGTCCTGCCCGCGTGCGCGGGCAGCGGCAATCATCTGGAGCATCACCGGCGTTTCGGAAAGACTCGAGCTATTGATGTGCACCACCTGCAACGGCGCATTGGTTTCTGTGGCGAGCGAGAGGGCTTCATTCAGTCCGTCGGCGCCAGGCGTGATGTGGACGTGAACCGGTGTCCTGGTTCTTGCGGCGATTTGGAATACGGCGAGGAGCTCCTCTCGCGTTGCGGCGGGCGTGTAGGGAAACCCGGCGCCGATGCAGATCGCGCCCTCTCGCAGACCAGTCTCAATATCTTCGAGGATTTTGCCGACCAGTGCCGAAGACGCGATGCCGTAGGCGCCTTCGCTCACCGGCAGAAAAGTGCCGGGATCACCCATCACCGACATCCTGACTTTGATGTGCCCGATGCTGACGCCGTAGTTGATGCGCTGACCGGGGCTTCGCTCGCGATACCACGCATCGACATCAGCGGCGCCGACCTCCAGCTCCAGCGTTGTCGTTACGCCGTCCATCGATTGCAACCGATAGGTCTCGTCCGTCGTTCCGTGCGAGTGCAGATCAATGAACCCCGCTGCTACGACGAGGCCGCGGGCATCGACGGTCTCTCGACCTTTTATTTCTTCCGTCGTGATAATGGCGATTCGTCCGTCGTCGAGCCCAATATTTCGTACCGCATCGAGATTCGACTCTGGATCGATTACGCGCCCGTCGATTATGACGCGGTCGTAAACGGTGTCGGTCAGTTCATCACCCTGTGGCCGCACGGAAGCGAAGACACACGGGACTCGGCAGGGCAATCCGCTCGCGCGTCGAGGTCAACTTGCCGCTCTGCTCGTCGCGCACGAACACGACAATCGAATCAGACTTCTGGTTTGCCGCGAGAAGCCATCGACCCGTCGGATCCAGGGTGAAGTTGCGCGGCGTGTCGCCACCAGTGGAGATCGTCTGCTGGAGCGAGAGCACGCCCGTACCTTCAGCAACAGAGAACACGGCGATGCTGTTGTGACCGCGGTTCGAGACGTACACCGTGTGGCCCGATGGTGCGACGTGGATGTCCGCCGGATTATTCTCACCCTTCCAGCCGCTGGGGAGCGTTGACGTGGTGCCAAGCACCGTCAACGCGCCGCGCTCGGCGTCAAAGCGAAGCGTGGCGACGGTCGAATCGAGCTCGTTGGCGACGAACACGAACGGCGCGGTCGGATAGAACGCGATGTGTCGCGGACCCGCGCCTGGATGCATGACGGCTTCGCCGCCTTCAACGCGGCGCAGTGATTTCCCGTCGAGATCAAGACGGTAGACGAAAACGCGATCGGCGCCCAGATCCGCTGCGAGTGCGTAGCGGTTGGAGGGATCCACAACGATGCAGTGTGCGTGCGGCTCGCTCTGGCGATCAACGACAGGCCCGCTGCCGGTGTGCTTCACGACCGATGTCGCTGGCGCAAGTGATCCATTCGTCTGAATCGGAAGAAGTGCGACGCTGCCGCCGTCGTAGTTGGCGACGAGCACGACGCGTCCACTCCTATCCACGCTCACATAGGCGGGTCCGGTGCCTTCCGTCGGCTGTTCGCCCAATCGTGTAAGCTTTCCCGTGTCGCGCGCGATCGAGAATGCCACGACTCCGCCGGTCGGTTTGTTGTCGAATTTGTCTACTTCGTTGACTGCGTAGAGAACCTGGCCATTCGGGTGCATGGCGAGATACGAAGGATTCGCGCCGGCGTCGATCGAGCCAACCACGCGCAGCTTTCCCGTACCCTGATCCATGCGAACGAGATAGATCCCCTTGGATCGGCCATCGTCGGTGTAGGTCCCGACGTAGAGCAGCCCATCGTCCGACTGCGCCTCCCCGCGATTCATGCGGCCCGGACGCGCCTCGCGCGATCCGAGAGGGTTCGTCCCGCGCGCGAGCGCGACGAATCCGAATGCCGAAGCGGCCAGAAAATCGCGTCGAGACGGCTCGCGGTTGTTTGTCATCGCAACAAAGTGGCACCGGAAGAAGCGCTGGCGCAAATTCCGCGATGCCGCAACACCAGAAATCCCCACACGATCTCCGGCGCGTCATCGGATTCTCCGGTGGAACGGCGCTCATCGTCGGCATAACGATCGGTAGCGGAATCTTTCGCACACCTCCTACGATCGCCGGCCTCGTCCCGCATCCGCTCGTCATCATGGGACTCTGGACGGCGTTCGGTCTGATCAGCATTTGCGGAGCGCTCGCGGTCGCGGAGCTGAGCTCGCTGCTGCCGCAGGCGGGTGGCGTGTACGTGTTCTTGCGCGAGGCATATGGCGATGCCGCTGCGTTCGTGTTTGGCTGGCTGTATGTGGTGGTGACGACGCCAACCGCTGTTGCCGCGCTTGCCACAGTCTTCGCCGAATTCCTCCTCAACGTGCTCGGAGTGCCGGCAAACACGGCGACGGTTCAGATCATTGCGATCGCCGCCATCATCAGTCTCACCTTCGCCAACGTGCTCGGCGCACGCGTCGGCGCAGCCGTGAGCGAAGTAACCACCGTGGTGAAGGTGATCGCACTGGCCGCGATCATACTCGGCGCGTTTCTGTGGGGACACGGCAGTCTCTCCCATTTCTCCGAGGGCGGGGTCGTGCAGCGCGGCGGGCTGGCTCGCGCGGTGGCATCGGTCATTTGGGCGTACGATGGGTGGATCGCCGTCAGCATGATCGCTGGCGAAATCGTGGCACCAGAGCGCCTGATGAAGCGGATCATCATCACGGGGATGCTGGTGATCGTCACGCTTTATGTCGGTGCGAACCTCGCCTATCTGTACATGATGCCCGTCAGCGTCATGGCGCAGCAGAAGGAGGCGATCGCGCGGACTGTCCTGACTGCGATTGCGGGACCTACCGCCGGCGTCGTCATCATGCTCGCCATTATGACGAGCGTTTTCGGCGCGCTCAACGGCAACATGCTCGCGAAGCCGAGAGTCGCATATGCGATGGCGCGCGACGGGCTGGCCTTTCCCTTTCTCGGGAAAATCCATCAGCGCTGGTCGACACCGTGGGCATCGCTGGTGATCGTCGGGGCAGTCGCGATTATCATGGTTCTCGTGCTCAAGGATTTCGATACGCTCACGACGTACTTCGTTGTCGTCGAGTGGGCGGCGCTGATTTTTGCCGTAGGAGCGGTGTTCGTGTTGCGACGCAAGATGCCCGACGCGCCGAGGCCGTTTTACACACCCGGATATCCGCTGGTGCCGCTTCTGTTCGTGATTGGCACTATCGTTGGTGTGTCGGCCATCGTCTGGGGACAGATCGAGGTCGGGAATTATTCGCCGATCTATGGTCTGCTGATTGCGGCGGCAGGATTCCCCGCTTATCACCTTTGGCAACGATTGAAGAGGATTTAATGAGAATGGCCGTTACGACTGAGAAGGCGCCGAAGCCACTTGGTCCGTATTCGCAGGCAATCGTCGACGGAGATTTGATTTTCGTCGCGGGTCAGGGGCCCACCAACCCGCAGACCGGAAAGAAAGAGTCGGGGGACGTGCGGTCGGAGACGAAGCGCACATTCGAGAATCTGCGAGCGATCCTCGAGGCGGCCGGTTCATCACTCGATGACGTCCTCAAGTGCAACGTCTATCTGCGCGACATCAACGACTTCGCCGCCATGAACGAGGTCTACGAAACGTACTTCTCGGCGCCGTTTCCAGCGCGCACCACGATCCAGGCTGGCGCGCTTCCCGGCGGCATCGCGGTCGAGATCGAATGCATCGCGAAGAAATCTCGCACTGCGAACAAGGCTCGCATGACCAACAAGACTGGCATGGCGAAGAAAACTCGCCCCGCCAGCAAGGGTCGATAGTGGACGCGCTAGACCTCGACACACCCGCCCTCTACGTCGATCGCGACGCCATGGAGCACAACATCGCCCGGATGCAGGCGCAATGTCGTGGCTGGGGCGTAGGCCTGCGCCCGCACGTGAAGACCCACAAGATTCCCGAGATTGCGCAGATGCAGCTCGACGCCGGCGCAATCGGAATCACGGTCGCCAAAGTTGGCGAAGCGGAGGTGCTGCCCGGAGACGATGTGCTTGTCGCCTATCCTCTGGTGAAAGCGAAACTGCCGCGGCTGAGAAAGCTGGCAAAGAGTCGGCGCGTGAAGGTCTCGATCGATTCCGTGGAAGTCGCCCGTGACCTTACGGGGATCGACACGCTCGTGGAGATCGATGTCGGCGTCGGCCGAGTTGGCGCGCAATCCGCCGAGCAAGCAGTGGAGGTTGCGAAGGCGTGTACGCATTTCCAGGGGATCTGCTATTGGCCGTCGTGGCTCGACGAAGAGGGCTTCAGCAAGGCGTGCGTCAAGATCGACGCGGCTCTTCGCGCGCTTTCCGCAGCAGGCTTCGAGACGAAGATTGTCTCCGGAGGGTCGACCCCGGGTGCCGCGAAAACGCCGTTGATTCCGCAGACGACCGAGATCCGACCAGGCACGTACGTCTTCTATGATGCGAGCAGTCTCGAGGCAAAGATCTGCAACGAGGCGGACTGCGCACTGCGAGTGCTCACCACGGTCGTTAGCACTTCGGTGCCGGGTCAATGCGTAATCGACGCGGGCTCAAAAACTCTGTCGAGCGATCAAGCGCACGAGTCGGGGACGTACGGCCACGTCATCGATCACCCGTGGACCGTGCGCAAACTGAATGAGGAGCACGGCTACGTCGAGATCCACGGCCCGGCGCGCGTTGGAGAAAAAGTGTGGGTGGTGCCCGCTCATGTTTGTCCGACTGTCAAT
>JBOHTC010000038.1:0-3359 GCA_050733495.1 Gemmatimonadaceae bacterium
TCCGTCAGGACCCCGAAGGTAGCAGCGGCATGCGGTGTCTTTCGTTGCTCCGTCAGGCCTGGGGTACTCCCGCCTCGCAATGTCTCTCGCACTCGCCCGCAAATACCGCCCAAAGACCTTCGCTGACGTAGCCGTCCAATCGCACGTTTCGAACACGCTGCGTGGGGCCATCGCCAGAGGAAGAGTCGCGCACGGCTATTTGCTCTGCGGACCCCGTGGCGTCGGGAAGACCACGCTCGCGCGGGTGCTCGCGATGGCGCTCAATTGCGAGAACAAGCGCGACGACGGAGAACCGTGCGGTGTCTGCACCTCGTGTCAGCGGATCTGGAGCGGCTCGTCGAGTCTCGATGTTGTTGAGATCGACGCCGCCTCCAATCGCGGCGTCGACGACGCGCGTGAGCTCAGAGAACGCGCAATGTACGCCCCGTCGGGTGAGGACCGGTACAAGGTCTACATCGTCGACGAAGCTCACATGCTGACCCGCGAAGCCTGGAACGCGCTGCTCAAGATCCTCGAGGAGCCGCCGCCGCGCGTGATCTTCGTTTTCGCCACCACCGAGCCGCAGAAGATTGCCCAGGCCGCCGCGCCCGTCCTTAGCCGCCTCCAACGGTTCGATCTCAAGCGCATCGGCCTCGGCGACATCATCCGTAGGTTGGATACGATTCTCGAGAGTGAGGGGGTGAAGGCGTCGCCCGAGGCGCTATCGATGATCGCACGCGCGGCCGATGGCTCCATGCGTGATGCATTGAGCCTGACCGACCAGGTGATCTCGATCGGCGAAGGCGCCGTGACCCCGGAACGAGTCCGCGAAGCCCTTGGTCTCGTGCCCGAGGACGAGTTTCTGGCGATCCTGGACATCATCGCCGATCACCACGCCGGCGACGTCTTCGAGGCCGTCAACAAGCTCACTGACGCCGGTGTCGACTTCGGGGTTTTTCTGTCCGGCTTTGCCGACATGCTCCGCGCGCTTCTCGCCGTCGTACTAAATGGAAGAGCGGACGGAGTTTCGGCCGCAGCCGCGGCGGCGCTCGCGAAACGAAAGGAGCTATTTTCCGCCGGCGACCTGCTTCGGATGATCGGCGCGGTCAACGCGCTCGAGCCGACCTTCAGGAAGAGCGGCCAGCAGCAGCTCCTGATAGAGATGCTGCTCGTGCGAATGGCTCTTCTTGACCGGACGGTGGAAATCGAGGACCTGCTTCGCGGCTTGAACGCTGCGCCCTCGCGCGGGGAGGATCGCGAGCCCCAGAGCGGATCGGTCCGCACGCAGCCGGCACAGGCATCGGTTGCCCGAAGCGCGCACCGCCCCTCTACGCGACCCGGCTATCCGCCACAACTGACCGCCCCCAATTCGCTCGCCGCCGAGTCGCCGGCCAGAACGCAATCCACGGCCCCAAACGAGGCGCAGCTCAGCGAAATGAAGCGCGCCATGGAAGCAACGGCACAGGATTCGAATCGGAGCCGTATGACTCCAGAAGCGCTCAAGGAAGAGCGCATCGGGATGTTGCGTCAGAAAGACCCCGCCCTCGGCGCGGCGATCGACGAGCTCGATCTCGAGCTCCTCGATTGATGCTCTCAGGGCTACTCACGAGCACGAGCAATGGCTGATTTTTCGAAGATCTTCGAGCAAGCGCAGCAGATGCAGGCCCGGATGCAGCAGATGCAATCCGACCTAGAGAAGCAGACCGTCACAGCGTCGGCAGGCGGCGGAATGGTGACCGTCGAGGCCGATGGCAAGGGCACGGTTACCCGCGTAAAAATCGATTCCAGCGTGGCGGACCCGAAAGACGTTGAGATGCTCGAGGACCTCGTCCTCGTGGCCGTGAACGAGGCCCAAAAAAAAGCGGCGGAGCTCGCGAAAGGTGAGATGGGGAAGCTCACCGGCGGCCTCAATCTGCCTTTCAAGCTTCCGTTTTAGCGTGGGAGCAATCGACGACCTGGCGACCGAGCTGTCGAAGCTGCCTGGAATCGGGCGCAAGACAGCGCTGCGCCTCACCTATCATCTCCTGAAGCAGTCGCCCGACCAGTCGAAGCGATTGGCGACGGCTCTCCAGACTCTCACCGACAATGTCCGGCCTTGTCCTCTCTGCTTCAATCTCACCGAAGAGGATTTGTGCTCCATTTGCCGTGACGCGCGCAGGGATAAGGCAGTCATCTGCGCAGTAGAGGAAGCTTCCGACATCGGGGCTATCGAGCGGTCAGGCGAGTTCCGGGGCGTCTATCACGTCCTCGGGGGAAGGCTCTCGCCACTCGATGGAATTGGTCCGGAGGACCTCACCATCCCGCAGCTGGAGACGCGAGTGTCGGCTGGAGTCGTCCGCGAAGTGATAATTGCCACCAACCCTAGCATCGAAGGGGAGACGACCGCGCTCTACGTCCAGCGAAAGCTTGCCCGCTACCCTTTGACCGTCTCGCGAATTGCGAGAGGACTGCCAGTAGGTGGCGACTTGGAGTACGCCGATGGCGTGACCATCGCCCAGGCGCTCACCGCCAGGCGGACGATGTCATGATGAGAGAGCGCGCGAGCTACGTGGCCTTCGGATTTCTGGGCGGAATGGCGGCCGGCAGCTTCGTCTGGAGTCGAATGCAGCGGCAGTACCGCCGCAACCTTTTCAGCAAGTCTCCGCTCCGCCGAGTGGCCGCGCTCGCCTATCTGCGAGCGCAGCCCAGCGTAAACACGGCGACACTTCTTCGTGAGTACGTCGCCTGGGAGCCGCGCTCGGTTTTGCGACGGAGAGGCGTCCGGATGCTCAAGCACCTGGAGTCGACGCTGTGACCGGAGTCAGATGACCGCCGGAACGGCAAACTGGTCGTTCACGCAAGACGACTTCACCGCCATTACAGAATCGCTCAAGCGGTTTCTCCGCGAGACCAATTCGCGCTGCGCCCTCCTCGTCGACCGCTCTGGTCAGCTTGTCACGACGGCTGGGGAGCAGCTTGGACTCGACGCGACCACTTTCGCGACCCTGACGGCAGCGGACTACAGCGCCAACGACCAGCTTGCGCGCCTCGTCGGCGAGAACGATTTCTCGAGTCTCTTTCACCAGGGCGAAAAAGAATCCATTTACGTCGCCGACATCGCTCGGCGTCTGCTGCTGGTGATAATCTTCGATTCACGCACAACTGTCGGCCTCGTTCGCCTGAGAGTAAAGAAGGAGGTCGAAGAGTTGACGCTGCTCGTAGACCGTGTATTCTCCCGCGGTTCGAGCGGTGACGCGCCCGAACACCTGCTCCAGGGCGCGGATGACGAAATCGACAAACTCTTCAACTGGTGAGGAAGAGCTAGACGTGTCGATGATCAACTACGCCTCGCGCGAGATCAATTGTAAGATCGTTTACTATGGTCCCGGGCTCGGCGGCAA
>JBOHTC010000039.1:0-6464 GCA_050733495.1 Gemmatimonadaceae bacterium
AAGACGGTGCTCGACATCGGCGCGTGGGACGGATTCTTTTCCTTCGAGGCCGAGCGGCGCGGTGCGAAGCGCGTGCTTGCCACTGACTCCTTCGTCTGGCGGGGCGGTTGTGACTGGGCAGACAAACGGGGTTTTGACCTCGGGAAGGAAGCGCTCGGATCCAGTGTCGAGGAAAGAGAGATCGACGTGCTCGAGCTGTCGCCCGAAAAAGTGGGAACCTTCGATGTCGTTTTCTTCCTCGGTGTCCTTTATCACATGAAGCATCCGCTCCTCGCCCTCGAGAAGGTGGCAAGCGTTGCGAGCGATTTCCTCGTTCTCGAAACCGCTGTCGACATGCTTCGGTACAAGAGGCCGGCGATGGCGTTCTACGTCGGCGATGATGTCGGTCGCGACGTCACGAACTGGTGCGGACCAAACCCTGCCGCGGTCGTGGGAATGCTCAAGACGGTCGGGTTCAGACGAGTTGAGATCGTGTCGGGGCTTCGGACCTCGCTCTTCCGCCTCGCGCGGGGCGCCTATTATTGGCGTCAGAGCGGGCATCAGTTCTGGAGCACCGTCCGAACGGATCGCATAGTGGTCCATGCCTGGAAATAAGAAATCGCCAACCTCTCACTCCGTGGCGCATGCATTGAAAAGAAAGCCACACGCGCGGCTTAATCGGCTGGTTGCAATCGAAATGAAGGAACAGCCGTTTCCGGTGACTGCGTCCGCTGCGACAGGGTGACGACAGATCCCGCCAGCCAGAAAAAAAGCCAGCCAAGTGTAATGGCATTGAAGACTACCGCAGTCATGCCGTTTATCGCGAGCCCGATTGCCGTGAGCCAGATCACGGCGCCGATGTTCTGCTCCGTTTCCGTGACACCTCTCCGGAAAAGATTGAAGGCGTGGGCTATAATCGCTCCGAACGTAAGAACCAGAAGTGTAATTCCGGCGACTCCCATCTCGACCGCGTACTTGAGATAGAGATTGTCTCCCGTCACGTGCTGGAGCCCTGCGCGAGTGGCACTGGCATCAGTGACTCCGAGCCCGGCGCCCCAAGGTTGCTCGATGAACGCCCGCGCACCGCTCACCCAGTCTCCCAAGTGACTCGCGGCACTCGTTTCCTTTCCCGAGAGAGTTTGAAGCGTGTAGCCAGGCAATCCGGGCACCAGCACTAGCGCGGCGAGAAATATCATCGCGGCCACGGCGAGGCCAGCAACCGCCCACTCAGGTCTTCGGCGCATCGTCACAAAGAGCACGAGCTGCAGCAGCGCCACAAGGATCGTCATGCGCGTGAGTGTCAGCAGCAGCGCGACGCAAATGATGAAGTAGCCGGCGATTTGCCATCCCGAACGCTTGACGCGCGAAAATACCCATACCGTCGCGAGCGGGAAAAAGAGCAGGAAGGGAACAGCGAATCCTTGTCCGCTCAGGTAAACGGAGCCGGCTCTGCGAAAAGCCACGCCGCCGATAAACGCCCAGTAATTGGTGGGCAGCCCGTACTCATTGCCGACGGTGATGGGGGCGGCACCTAGAAAGTTCTGGAAATAGGAAGCGACCCCGAGGGCGACGAGACCTTCGGGCGGAATGAGGAAGCGCTCGAGGATTCCGAGGACGCACGTAACGAGAAGAAGAGTGAAAAGACGACGCATCGTAGCCTCGTCTTCCGCGACCTCCGGCGTCGCGCGCCCCACGAAGTAAATGAGCATGAAATAAACGGCCTGCCGGAATCCGAGCAGCTCCGCTGACAACGGAAGGTCCGCGCGAAGCCAGAGATTCGCGCCAACGAAGTAGATGACCGCTACCGCGATCAGCCCGCCCAGCCACAGATCCGTCCACGCAAGCGTCACTCTCGGGCCTCGGCCGGACAGCGCGCGCAAAATCACAACGAGCAGGAGAACGATGAGGCCGATTTCCTTCCACGCGGCAATGAGTCTTACCCGATTCTCGGGCATTCCCAGCGGGCCGAACAGAAGAGCGATGACGAGACTATGAAAGGCGAGCCCCCACGCGAACATGGGGAAGATTTTCCTGCTCAGTATCGAGCTCTGCACCTCAACCTAGCCGCGGGCGTCGCCGACGCTGCCCAAGCGGAAAGGGAAGCGCTTCTATTGAATGGCTGAGGGCCGACGCGGTTGCTGGATTCCTTCCACGCCAGTCGGCGAGGATCACCGCGCTACCCGCGACAAGGATTCCGAGGATACTCCCAATGGCGAGTGCGCTCGCGAGAAGGATCCAGTACCGTGGCCAGGTCGCCTTGCGCGGCGCGTGGGCGGGGTCGACGATCGTGATTTCCGCGGCGTCATTGAATTCGTCGAGGCGAGCGCTCTCGAACTGTCGTTGCAGGGTGAGAAAGAGATCCGTGGAAACGTCCACGTTCCGACGCAGCCGTCCTTCCTCAAAGACAAGCTGTGGCGACGTTCGCCACTGCCTGTTCTGGTCGTAGAAAACTCGCTGGTGCTCTTCTGCATTCTGGAGCTCGATCTTGGCGCTATCCAATCGGCTCTGCACGAACAGTCGCTTCGAGTGGGCGAGCGATACCCGCTGCTCGTGGTTGAAGGCGTCAACCAGAGCGATAGTGCGGTTAGCTATCGCCGCGGCGAGCTCCGACCAGCGAGCGCTGACGGCGATCATCACGAGATTCGTCTTAAGATCGAAGTCGGTCGTGATGGATTTTCCCAGCGTCTTGATTCCCAGCTCAACGCGCCTCTCGGGATCGCTGCTTTTTGGGCGAAGGATCTCGAGAAGTCTTGCGCTGTCGCGCGGCGATTTGCCGCGCGGGTCCTGGAACCTGGAATTGAGTAGCCGCCGTCTCAGCTCTTCGCTCTCGATGAGTCGAACATAGAAATTCGGTGATTCGGACGGATCACCTGCCGGAGAGACGCCGAGCTGCGACGCGATCCCCTGTAGACCGCTCGCGCCGCCAGAAAGTGCCGCCGCCATCTTGCTATTGGTGGAACCGGCAGTGACAAATGATGCGTGCGCCGTCCAAATCGGCGGTAAGATGAGCACGGTGATGAATGCCGCGACGATGGTAGCAGCGATCACCCACAACACGAGCCGCCACCGGTCGATAATGCCGGCGATCCAGACTCCGAAGGTGAGCGGCTGCTGCGCTTGAGGCATTGTCACCATGCTACTACCGCACCGGCTTTTCCGCTATGACGTACGCAGACCATCCGAGCCAATGGAGCTTGGCGACGAGGCGCTTTCGCGTCAGCGGAAGGAGTGAGAGAAAAGGATAGGCGCCTACGAACAGCCAGTTGCGCGACCGGCCGTGCTCGCGCGCTAGCAGTCCCGCGTTTGTCGCTTGTTTGGCGAGCGAATCTATGGAGACGACGCCGATATGTGTCGGATCGTCATAGAAATTCATCGTGATTTGTCCGCGCAGCTTCGGTGGCGGGCTCGGCGTCGTGAGGGATTCGGGCCCGGGAGTCTCGACGTAAATCCTTCCTCCGGGCTTCAGCAGCCGCGCTGCCTCCCGCCACAGGTTCGTCATGGTTCGCAAGTGCTCGACGACGTGCATGCAGGTAATCGAATCAAAAGAAGCATCGGGCCACGGCAGGGAGTCGGACTCGAGATCCGCCCGTACGAACGTCGTTCTTTGCGGCATTTGAGCCGGCGGCCCGGCGAGATCGACGGAAAAAAATCGCAGATCGGGGCGCAGCTCCGCCATGTGACATAAAGTTCCGCCATCGGACGAGCCGAGGTCGAGCAGCGTCCCGTTCTGCGGGGTCGGCGCGACGAAGTCGGCGCGCGTATCGATCCACGGAATCGCCCGCCAATTCTTCCAGTTCATGCGAAGCGCATTCGCGGGCGACCCCGGCGGCCGGCTAGCGTCGAATCGCGATAACCAGCGTTACCAGACCCGCAAAGATCTGAGAAATAGTCCCCAGACTGGTAAGCAGGTCGATCGGTTTGTCGAGCGGATCGCGATTAGGCACGATGACCGTGCTCCCCGGCTCCGGTCGTGGAACCCCGTCCGGCAATAGGAATCGCGACTCTCTTGCCTCCACTTTCCCGTTTGGCTGTGTCACATATGCTCGACCGACGTCGGCGCGAACGGTGGGACCACCTGCGGCGCGAACGTAGTACTCGATCGTCTTGCCCGGGGAGAACGTGACGCTTACTGGCGAGTTCACCGCGCCCTGAACGTTTACAACGGGGTTGAGTCGCGGGATGTAAATCGAGTCGCCGTCTACAAGCGGGAGATTGTCGCGCGACCTGGAATTTCTGAGCACCTCGGGCAGCTCGATCCCGATGCGTCCAACGCCATTCTTCGGTCTGAGGAATATCACGCCGTTAGCGTACGCATCTGAGGTAAGCCCACCGGCGCGCTGGATAAGATCCGTGATTCTCTCCGTCTTGGTTCTGAGCGCGTACCTGCCCGGATACCGGACTTCGCCGGCGATCGCAGCGGTTCTCTGCAGCTCCCAGTTAGGCTGGCGCATGATCAGCACGTTGTCGTACGGCTTTACGGTTACCTCCGGGTTTGGTCCTGCCGGCGCCGGCAGACCTGGCGGGCCGAGATACTTGCCATCTGGCCCGCGCTCGAAGAGGTAGCTCGAGTCGAGAGGCACCCGAAATGTTTGCGCGGTGACACCGTTCGCGCGCGATACCGGCAATCGTGCAACTTCGGCTTCGTTGAGATAAGCGCTTTGGTCGAGGCCGCCAGCGAGAAGGACGAGATCTCTGATCGTCATTCCTTCCCTGAATGGATACTGTCCGCTCCTGCGAACGGCACCATTGATCGCCACATAACGCGTCGGTCGAAATTCCGAGAGCGAAAAGACGCGGATCTCGTCGTCCTCATTGATCGGTAAGTCATTTATGACGGCGCCTGTTGTGTCGCGGAGTGAGGCGCGAAGCTCGACGCGCGTCGAGTCCGGATTCGTCCGCGTAATGAGAACCTGACCCAGATAGACGTCCGGTCTCACGCCGCCCGCAAGCTTCAGCGCATCAGAGAGTCGCATTCCCGGAGTGATTCCGATGCTGCCCGGAGACCAAACGTCGCCGCTGACGTAAATCCGATTTCTTACCCTTGCGGCTACGGAGAATACACGGATCACATCTCCCGCCATCACTGCGACGGCGGGGCCAACGCCACTCGTGAATTGATCCGACACGATCTCGGTGACGATACGATCCCTGCCGCCTGGCGTGCGCAGCGCCGGAGGGACGATCCGCTCGATCTGGACTCTGCGGCGCGCTGCTGTGGCGGTAAAGCCACCGGCGAAGCGCAGCGCATCTGCAAGGGTCTCGTTAGGGCGCATCTCGTATGTCGCCGGGCGGGCGACTTCACCGACGATTCTCACGCGCGTTCCATGGATCGGAACGAAGACCAGATCTCCGTTGGAAAGTCTGATGTCTCGCGACGTCGCACCGTTCAACAGGTAATCGTAGACGTCGAGCGTATCGACCACTGCTCCGTCGCGCCGAATTAGCACCTGTCTCAAGCTTCCGTTCTCTGAGGGGCCTAGTGAGGCATAGAGCGCAGTGAGCGCAGTTCCGGCACTTGAAATTCTGTAGCTGCCGGGTCGCAGCACATCACCAGTGACGAAGATCTGATTGCTTCCAAGCCGCGCAGGAGTGATGTAAAAATGAGTGGTCGCCCCCGGTCCCCGTCTGACGCCTGAGTAAACGCGTCCCAATCTTTGGTAGAGAACGTTCTCGAGCTCGCCGAGTGTGAGACCGTTCACCCAGACCTGGCCAACCTGCGGAATGACGATGAATCCTTCGCGCGTTACCGGAAGCGTGTACGACGTCTCGACGTCGCCGGTGAGGACGAGCACCAGCTCGTCACCCGGGTGAATGACGTAGCTCGCATCGACCGGGCCGGTCTGGTTCGGATTGAACTGAGTTGTTCTGTCACGGAAGAAATCGAGACCGAAAATGACGAACCCGCTGTCGATGTCAGCTTTGCTGCGCCTGAGACCGCGGATAACCGAGTCCTCTTGAGCGATACAGCGCGCTCGCATTGCGCTTCTGGCTTCCTCGAGACGACTTCTATTCTGGCTGGTGTCAATCACGCCAGAGGGCAGCGTGTCCGGAATCGTCGCCGGCTCGGCGTCGAGCCCGCAGCGAAGGGTTGCGACATCGGCGGTGTCCGCGATGCCCAGTGCTGTGATTGCATCGAAAACCTGCGGGCTCGGCGAACCAACGTCGGCTGCCGTTGCGCCACTGCCAGGCAGGTACGCGTCGAGGAGATCCTCTGGGTAGCCTTCCGCTCGCAAGCGCGCGCGGACTTGGTCGGGCGTGAGTCCACTCGTCATGAGTCGCTGGCGAAGCTGCTGAAGGAGCGCGGGGTTGGACTGCAGCATCTGCTGCGCTTGTGCGGGAGTCGGATTCTGGGCGAGGAGCTGCGTCGATCCAACGGCGAGGGCTGCGAGACAGACAAGCGAGCCGAGCTTCGAAATCATTCGGTTATTGGAGTTGGAAGAAAAGCGGATGGAAATGGTCGCGCAGGGACTCGAACCCCGGGCCTC
>JBOHTC010000040.1:0-19954 GCA_050733495.1 Gemmatimonadaceae bacterium
CCGGTCGCCATCGAAGACAAAAGTCGCTTCCTGGGTGTCGGGAAATTGCCAGTCGTCCTTGTAGTGGAAGCGTCCGCCCGTCGACGTGACGCTCGTGGGATAATCCACACCGAGGAACCAGCGACCAACGTCGATCTCGTGAGTTCCGTTGTTGCAGATCTCGCCGGTTCCCCAGTTGGTGAACCAGTGCCAGTTGTAGTGGATGACGTTATCGCGATAGGGAGTGCGCGGTGCGGGCCCCTGCCACATCTCGTAGTCAAGGTTAGGTGGTACCGGGGCGACTTTTCCTCTGCCGATCCCAGTCCGTGTGTTGGCATACCACGCGCGGGCCAGGTATGCAGTACCGATGTGCCCCTCGCGAACGAGCTGCAACGCCTCGATGAAGTGCGGGCCTGACCTCGCCTGCGTGCCGAGCTGGACTTTTAGGTTGGGATGTTTTCTCGCTGCCTCGACGATGAGCTCGTCTTCTCGTGGATCGTGGCCACTTGGCTTCTCGACGTAGACGTGCTTCCCGGCGTCGAGCGCGAGAATCGTCGCGGGTACGTGCCAGTGGTCCGGCGTCGCGATCGCGATGGCATCGACGCTCTTGTCGTCCAGCATACGCCGGAAATCGGTTACCGTTTTCGGTGACGGAGATTGAAGCGGCGACACTTCGCTGAGCGATTTTGCGAGAACCTTCGAATCCACGTCGCAGAGGTAAGCCAGTGTTGTGTTGGGGCCGCGCGCGAACCCCGCAGCGTGCACCATTCCTCGGCCGTTCAATCCCATAACGCCCACTACCATTTTTTCGGCCGGCGAGCCATTGAGAACCAGCAGAGGGCCGGCGCCAGGTGACATCGAGGAGAGCGCGCCCGGCCGAGTTGCGACGAGAGCGCCGAGCCCGGCGACGGATGCTTTCTTTAGAAAATCGCGGCGATCGAGAGAGTCATCACTTGCCATTGAAGCTCCAGATTACAGGATCCGAATCTTGATATTTCTGAACCACACCTCGTCGACGTGATCCTGAAGAACGATGTGCCCCGCACGCTTGTCGGCGAAATGCGGGATACTCCGGTACTTGCTTGCGGCGAGAAGCGAGTCCATGACGGGAGTTCCGAGCTCGAACTCGACGACCTTGCGGCCATTGAGCCAGTGCTCGCCGTGATTGCCGCGAAAAACGATTCTCGAGGTGTTCCACTCGCCGACGGGCTTAAGGATCTTGTTCGCGGCCGGCGGAATGAGATCGTACAATGCGCCGGCACGGTGCGAAGGCACCTTGTTGTCTTCATGGAGACTGTCGTCGAGCATCTGATACTCGAAGCCAAGCGCGGCGTGGTTGGGCGCGTTGGCCATGGAAATTTGCTCTGACACGTTGTATTTGACGCCGCTGTTCCCCGCTCGGCTGATCTTCCAGTCCCAGGTCAGCTCGAAGTCGCGGTAGACATCGCGTGTCATGAGATCGCCACCCGCCGCAGGCTGTCCGTCGGCTAGGCGTGGAACCTGACCATCGGCGAGCTTGTGGATCGTTCCGTGGTCGATCTTCCAGTGAGCGGTCGGAACTGTGTCGTAGCCCAGTCCGCGCCAGCCGTTGAAGGTGTTGCCATCGAAGAGGAGGTGCCAGCCAGCTTGCTGTTCCACAGGGTTCAGCATATTTGGCCCGTACACGTAGACGTTCTCGGTCACAGTTGCATAGCCGGGTATGGCGTGCGGGCCGTCAGAGTTGACGACGCGATGGGCACATGCAGCTAGTGCGAACACAAATCCGGGGCCGGCTTTAAAGCGGCTGATTCTTAAGTAGTCCGTCATATCTGCTCTTTGGTGAAGTGCACTGGCTCAAGCCGCGGTGCGAGCAATTGTATAATCGTCCACGCCGTGACATACGCAAGACCGCACACGATGAAAATGGGGGTATAGTCGCTCCCGTTCGCCTCGAGGACACGGCCCGTCACTCGTTGAAACACCACACCGCCCATCGCTCCGCCGAACGCACCAATCCCGACAACTGAGCCAACCGCCGATTTGGGAAACATGTCACTCGCCAGCGTATACACGTTCGCCGACCACGCCTGATGCGCCGCAGCGGCGATAGCTACGATGAGAACGGCTCCCCACATGCCCGGCGCATGTGATGCCTGCGTCGTCGGCAGAATGAGAAGCGCCATCGCCAGCATCGTCGTCTTGCGCGCGCGATTGACCGACCAGCCATGCTTGATGAGCGCACTCGACATCCAACCGCCCCCGACCGAACCAACATCCGCAATGAGATAAACGACGATGATCGGCGCCGCGATCTGCGCCAGCTTCACTCCGTATTTCGCGTCCAGGAATTTGGGAAGCCAATACAGGTAGAACCACCACACCGGATCGGCCATCAGCTTGCCCACGATGAAGGCCCACGTCTGGCGATGCCGAAAGAGACTGAGCCACGCCACACCCTCCGTCGACGCCGACGAATTCTCGTCTCGCTCAGGGTTTCTGTAGAGGGGGATCCACAGCAAGAGCCACAGAAATCCCAGCGCGCCGGTGGCGACAAAGGCCCAGCGCCATCCCCACTTGAGCGCAATCCATGGCACGATGAGCGGTGTGAGGATCGCGCCCATGTTGGTGCCCGCATTGAAGATTCCCGCCGCCAGCGCCCGCTCCTTCTGCGGAAACCACTCGGCAACTGCCTTGATGGAACCCGGAAAAATCGCCGACTCGCTCAAGCCGAGCATCGCGCGAGCGAATGAGAATCCGGCGGCGGTGTGGGCAAACGCGTTGCCCACGGCTGCGAGGCTCCACGCAACTACGGATGCGGCGAGCCCTCTGCGCACTCCAATCCAGTCGATGATGCGACCCGCAATGAGAAATCCGAAGGCGTAGGCAAAGCTGAACCAGGAGACGATGTCACCGTAGTCCGTCTCGCTCCAGTGCAGCTCCCGCTGCAGCGTCGGCGCAAGTATTCCGAGTACCTGACGGTCGACATAGTTGATCGTCGTCGCGACGAAGAGAAGCGCGCAAATTGTCCATCTGTAAGAGGAGACCGGCTCCTCGCCCCCGGCGTCCGTCACCGTTTGCTGTTCTTCAGAGCCGACGGGCCGGAGATTCTGCCGCTCGTCGGTGAGCCAGGTCTTCTCGCGACTGATGCACCGGCAACGCCCTCCCAGAGTCCGTGCAGATACATGGCGCCGAGTGCGCGATCGTAGAGGCCGTAACCCGGCTGACCCGTCTCTCCCCAAATCATGCGGCCGTGATCGGGGCGTATCGGGCCCTCGAAGCCCGAGTCGTGAAGGGCTGCTAGAACAGCCCGCATATCGACGTCACCGTTGTCCGACGGGTGGGCGGTTTCACGGAACGCGTGGAAGCCGGTGCGCTCGATGTTGCGGCAGTGGACGAAGTGGATTCGTCCCCTGGACGCCAGGCAATCGGCGATCGCACGAAGATCATTTGCAGGATCCGCAGCGAGCGAGCCCGCGCAAAACGTGATGCCGTTTGCCGGATCGTCGACGAGACTGGTTACACGCTCGAGCGCGGCACCGCTCGTTATGATGCGTGGAAGTCCGAAAATCGACCACGGCGGATCATCCGGATGCAGAGCCATCTTGACGCCGGAGTCCGCCGCAACAGGTATTACGCGCTCAAGAAAATATGAGAGGTTGATCCAAAGCTGTTCCTCGTTCACCGAGCGATACGCGTCGAGAAGCCTGGCCAGCTGTTCTCGCGTGTACGCCGTCGCCCAACCCGGTAGATCTGCCGTGCCGCGACTTAGATCAATCGCGGAGAGCGCGGACTCGTCGAACGCAAGGGCTGTCGAGCCGTCACCCAGTCGCAGCGCGAGGTCTGTACGCATCCAATCGAAGACGGGCATGAAGTTGTAGCACAGTACCGGAACTCCAGCACGGCCGATGTTCCGAACGCTCTCGCAGTATTTGTCGATGAGCCTGTCGCGCGTAGGCCGGCCAAGCTTGATGTCCTCGTGTACTGGAATGCTCTCGATTACTTCGAGCGACATGCCGTTTCGCTCGATCTCTTCGCGCAGCTTCTCGACGCGATCGAGTGGCCACACGTCTCCAACGGGGATGTCGAAGAGCGACCCGACGATGCCGCGCACGGCGGGGATTTGCCGGATTTGCGAGAGCAACACCGGATCGCGCGGCCCGAACCATCGAAATGTTATCATCGCGCGCGCGCCTTTCGAACCTCGGCGAGGAATTCTCCGGCAAGCGATTCGATTGCTTTGTAGTCGCGTCGTTGGAGTGCGTCCTTCGAGACCAGCTCGCTGCCGGCTCCAACAGCTGCGGCACCGGCGGAGAAGAGCTCACGGAGATTGCCGAGCGTTACGCCCCCCGTGGGAACCAGAGGAATTTCCGGAAACGGGCCACGAAGCGCCCGGATATAGCCCGCTCCGCCGACATTCGCGACGGGGAATACCTTCACCATGTCGCCGCCGAATCGAAACGCGTCGAATACTTCGGTTGGGGTAAGTGCCCCCGGCATCATCACGACATCGACGCGCCGTGACGTTTCGATCACTTCCGGGATGACGCACGGTGAGACGATAAACTCCGCTCCCGCATCGACGGCACGTCTTACCGTATTCGAGTCAGTTACAGTTCCGGCACCGATCAAGACCCTGTTTCCAAAGCGCTTCGATAGTGCTGCGATCGCATCGATGGCGCCCGGAACCGTCATGGTGATTTCGGCAATCGCGAGCCCGGCTGCGATCAGAGCTTCGACCACTTCTCGCGCAGCGTCCGCACTCTCCGCTCTGATCACTGGAATAATGCCGACTTCTCGGAGCGTCGCGACTACCGAGCTCCTCGTATGCGCCGCGGCGGTCATCGCGAGACGCGCATGCTCGGATTGCGGAGCAATTGCTCTACTTCGTCGCGGGTGACGAGGCAGAGATCACCCGGAATGGAGTGCTTGAGCGCTGACGTCGCCGTAGCGAAACGCACAGTGTGGTCCCAATCACGATTCTCGAGCCGGCTCACGATCAGGCCAGCGCTGAACGCGTCGCCTGCTCCGATGCGATCGACGATCTCGACTTCGTAGCGCGGCGCGCGGTGGATCTCGCCGTCAACCGAAACGATGGCGCTCCAGCCGTTGAGAAGCACCAGCGGGTTTTCACGAAGTGTTATCGCCACTGCATCGAAATCGAATCGCTTTTCGAGGGTCCGGGCCACTTCGTCGTACGGCTCCGCATCGAGGTGCTCGTAGTCATTCTTTGCGGTTCCTATGCCGAAGACCACTCGCGTGTCTTCCTCGGTAGTGATGAGAATGTCCACGTTCTCCATAAGCGGCTCCTGGATCTTCCGCGCCTTCTCGGCGCTCCAGAGCTTGCCGCGATAGTTAAGGTCGTAGCTGACGGTCAGGCCCGATTTCTTGGCCGCGGCCAAAGCCTCCACAGTGACTTTCGCGGCAGATTCGCTGAGGGCCGGCGTGATCCCGCTGACGTGAAACCAACGTGCTCCATCAAAAACTGTAGGCCAATCGATGCTGCCTGGCGCGATTCGACTGATCGCAGACGCGGCACGATCGTAAAGCACGCTGCTCGCGCGCGGAGCCGCGCCGAGCTCAGCGAAATAAAGGCCGGCGCGATGATCCTTGGTCCAGTTGATCCGTGCGTCCACGCCCTGCTCGCGCGCGCGATTCGCGATCATGCGGCCGAGGGCGTTCTCGGGAAGACATGAGACCCAGCGCGATGAGACACCGAGACGTGACGCAGCGATCGCAACGTTCAGCTCGCCGCCACCAACATAGACATCGAATGTGCGCGCCTGTTCCAATCGCTGAAAATTGGGAGGCGTCAGACGCACCATCGCTTCGCCAAAGGTGACGAGGTCCATGCGCAATCTTACGCTGGAGCCTGCGCGCTGACCAGATTTGCGGACGGCCTTCCTGAGGTGGCAACCGGGATTCTTCGCGCAAAACGGCGCGGACTGAGGGCCGAGGACTAACGGGTATTGACCGAGGGCTTAGGACTAACGGCATTGCTGAACGCGGACTGATTGAGGACTGCGGACTAACTGCCATTCCGAACTGCTGACTGATTGCGGATTGGGGTGCTCACTCCGAAGTCCGAACTAGAAGCTGCGAGCTACGGACTGCGGACAAACTGCCATTGCGGACTGCGGACTAACTGCGACCGCACAGACAGTCTCTGGATGCAGAATTGGAACGCCGCTGCTACGGGGGGGGAACCAATCGCGGTAGCGCTGGGACAGTCTCGTGGCTGAAGACAATGACAGTTTGCCGGACCCAGACACGACGCACCTGTCGCGGAGCTAGAACGGGTCGAACAGCGAGCAGAGGAGGGGAAAAAGAGTGCCGTCGCGGTGTAGTTAAAGTCCGCAGTCAGTAGTTCGCAGCCTCTAGTCCTCATCTCGCAGTTAGTTCCCCAATCCGCAATCAGTCAGCAGTTCGGAATGGTAGTTAGTCCGCAGTCCTCAATCAGTCCGCGTTCAGCAATGCCGTTAGTCCTCAGCCCTCGGTCAAGAATGCCGTTGCCCGCACCCTCTCGCGAATAACATCTTACCATCATGCCATTCCCCGGGCTGGATCTCACCGACCGCACCGCCGTTGTCATCGGCGCGACATCGGGTTTGGGCAAAGCAATCGCGATCGGCCTCGCCGAAGCTGGGGCGGATGTAATCCCGACCGGACGACGCCCAAAGCTTGCCAAAGAAGTAGCACGAGAAATCGAGACTCGCGGCCGACGCTCACTCGCCGCTGCGACCGACGTAACCGATGAAAAGTCCATCCAGTCGCTCGCGAATGCCGTTATCGACAAATTCGGGAAGGTAGACATCCTCGTGAACGCAGCGGGCCGCACGGTGCGTCGTCCGACTCTCGAGGTGTCGGACGCCGAGTGGAACGAGATACTCGACACGAACCTCACTGGAATGTTGCGGGCGTGCCGCATTTTTGGGCGTCACATGATCGAACGGCGATATGGGCGAATCATCAACATCGGGTCGCTTACGTCGGTCGTCGCTCTGTATGAAGTTGCGGCGTACGGAGCGAGCAAGGCCGGAGTGGCCGCACTGACAAAATCACTTGCTGTGGAATGGGCTCCGTTCGGCGTATGCGTGAACGCAATTCTCCCCGGAGTTTTCAGGACCGCACTCAACGAAGGATTGCTCGATGGAACAGACCGCGGCCGAGAGCTCCTGACGCGAACGCCAATGGAGAAGTTCGGTCAACCAGAGGATGTCGCCGGTGCGGCGATTTTTCTCGCGTCCGAATCGGCACGATTCGTCACGGGTCATTTACTCGCCGTCGACGGCGGCTTTCTCGCCAGCGGTGTGAATCAGTAGCGGGCCGTCGCCCAATTTATTTAGCCAGTCTGGGCCGTGGACGATGTGCGCGCGGTGGTGATCAGCGCCACGGCGCAGATCACTATTGCCGCTGCGATCGCCGTCCTCATTGAAAGCCTTTCGCCTGCTATGGCCCAACCCAGAAGAACCGCGACGATCGGATTCACATAGGCGTAGGTCCCGAGACGTGCGGGTGAGACTTTGTCCAACAGCCAGATGTACGACGTAAAGCCGAGCAGCGATCCGAACGTGATCAGAAATATGAGGCCGATCGCCGACGCTCGAGAAACACCGTGCGGATCGAAGTGCGCGAATTCTCCCGCCAGTGCGGCAACGATTATCAGAAGCGCGCCGCCGCCCAGCATCTCCATCCCTGTAGTGAGAAGCCCCGATTCCGGCAGACTCGCGTCGCGCGACCAGAACGAACCAATTGCCCACGAGAGCGATCCAAGAATCAGCACGAGCGCTCCAATCGGCCGAACGTCGCCTTGTCCGCCGATACTTCCTGGACCGACGAGCACGATAATCCCGGCGAATCCCAGAGCCAGGCCTGCCAGAATCGCCGGCCCTGGTCGTTTCCGCGGCGGCCTCGCCCACTCGATGATCACCAGCCAGAAGGGAAGTATCGAAACGAGTAGCGCAGTCAAACCCGAAGGTACGAACTGCTCCGCCCAGATGACAGCGCCATTCCCGCCGAGCAGGAGAAAACCGCCGGCGATGATTGCGTTTCGCCAATGCGGTTTTGTCGGTCGTTCTGCGCCGCGGTGCCGCGCCAAGAGGAAAAGCAGTGCGCCGGAAACCAGAAAGCGCGTACCCCCCATGAGAAAGGGCGGAATGGTCTCGATCGCGTAGCGGATTGCGAGGTAGGTCGAGCCCCAGATGATGTAGATGGAGGCGAACGCGGCGGCTATCTGCGTGCGCGAAGCGTGTCTGGGGCTCAAGCGAGGGCGGGAAGGGAACCGGAGAATCTAGTCGAAAGATTTGTCGCGGCGCTCACGCTTCTTGTGCGATTGTCGCTTCTTGGATTCGAGCCGCGCCTCTTTGGACGCCTTGGTCGGACGAGTCGGTCTACGTTTTTTTGGAATCGTCAGCGCCCGACGCAGCGTCTCTGCCAGCCTTTCTTCGGCGAGGTCGCGATTTCTGCTCTGGCTTCGCATGTCGCTCGCGACGATGCGAATGGCGCCCTCTGTGGTGAGCCGCGACGCCAGTCGCTCGAGCAGCCGCGCGCGCTCGTCCTCGTTCACCGCGGTCGAGGTTCGCACGTTCCAGAAGATCTCAACGCGCGAAGAGGTCTTGTTGACGTGCTGACCGCCGGCGCCCGAAGATCGCGATACACGCACATCGAGCTCGCTACGTGGAATCGAGACGGAGTCGCTGACCCGAAGAACGTTTTCCGCGGTGACTGGAGCTGAGCCGCTCATCAGCGCCAGCGAAACAGCTTCAGCGCGGCAAAAAAGGTGACGACTCCCCAGACTACTATCACCAGCATCTGCGGAGTGACCGCGGCAAAGGACGCACCCTCGAGCATGTTGGCGCGTAGTGCGTCGTTCACGGCCGTCAGCGGAAGAATCTTGATGAATGGCTGAACAGCGCGCGGGAAGTTCGCCGACGAGAAGAACACGCCGGAGAAAATCCACATCGGCAGCATGATGAAGTTCATGATTCCCGACACGGCCTCGGTCGTCCGCGCGCGTGATGCCGTCAGCAGCCCAAGCCCGCCGAATGAGAGCGCGCCGAGCAAGCAGATCAGCATCAAAGTCACGAGCGAGCCGCGAACCGGAACTCCAAAGGCGAAGTGCCCGAAACCCAGAAGCGTCGCAACTTCGAGCACCAGGAAAATCAGTCGAGAGCAGAGAAATGACAGGAGATACTGGGCTCTGGACATCGGTGTTGCCATCAATCGCTTGAGCAGCTTCTTGCTGCGTGCCGTCACGATCGTGAAGCCCAAGCCCCAGATGCTGCTCCCCATGAGATTCATGCCGAGCAATCCAGGGATCAGGAAGTCGATGTAGCGAGATCCGGCTTCGGTGACATAGGTGTCGGCGACCGGAACGGGGTCGACCCTGCCTGCTCCGATTTGCACGGCTCGATCGGTAAGAACGCGCGCGTTGACGGCGTCGCTACGCGTACGGTCGTACACATATCGCACGCTGTCCTTGGCGGCTCCGGGAATTACGAGCAACGCGACTTTTCCGGTGCGCAACGCGCGCGCGCCTGCACTGTCGTCGAAGCTCTGTACGACGATAGCAGAGTCCTTCCTCAGCCAACCTGTGACTTGCGCCGCCACTCCCGGTTTGCTGATGACTCCCACCTGAACTTTGTCAGGGCCTCTTTGCCTGAAGGCGATGCCCAAACCGGCCGCAAGCAGAATCGGGAAAATGAAGGTCCAGAACACTGCTTCGGGTTCGCGGACGAATTCGCGGAATCGGACGAGCGTTAGCTGAACCATCGAGTGATTCACGAACCTTCGGCGCTTGAACGGCTTGCGCTCGCGGGACATTTGCTCTTCGCTCAACGGAAACGGAATGCGCTTGCCGCCGCTGCGCCCCGGCTCCGGAGTATGGGGCTTCGGATCACTCATCGCGGAGCGTCCGGCCAGTGAGAGAGACGAAGACGTCTTCCAGTGTCGCCGTCGTTTTCCGCGGCTCCGGAGCCGGCAGGTGCGAAACGTCGATCGATTCCATCAGCTCTTCTGGCGTGCCCAGGGCGATCATGTGTCCGTGATCCACGATGGCGACTCGATCACAGAGTCGTTCTGCCTCTTCCATGTAGTGAGTGGTGAGGACGATCGTCTTGCCCTCCGCCTGAAATTTCTCGATCAGGTCCCAGAACTGACGACGCGACTGCGGATCGAGCCCAGTGGTGGGCTCGTCGAGAAAGAGGAGCTGCGGATCGCCCACCAGCGCGCAGGCGACGGCGAGACGCTGCTTCTGGCCGCCCGACAATCCGCCAACTCGGGAAGAGCGCTTTTCGCCGAGCTCGACCTTGTCGATCACGTCGTCGATATCGCGCGCGTCGCGGTAGAAGCTCTGAAAGAGCATCAGCGTTTCCTCGACGGTGAGCTTTTCGGAGAGCTGGGTCTCCTGGAGCTGGATGCCCAGCAGCTCGCGAAGATCGCGCGCGTCCGTCTCCCAGTGTCGGCCGAGGACCTCGACGGTGCCGGAGTCCGCTGCGAGAAGTCCTTCGCAGATCTCGATGGTGGTCGTCTTCCCCGCGCCATTAGGTCCGAGGAGCCCGAAGCATTCTCCCGCGTGGACCTCGAGGTCAAGGCCGTCCACAGCGACTACGTCCTTGTACGCTTTGCGAAGTCCCTGGACGCGTAGAGCGGAAGTGGAAGACTCGAGGGTTGCAGCCATAGAAGCGCTTCGGGTGTATGCAAAGAGGAAAAGGGCGGCAGAACGCTGAAACTCGCGATAACCCCGTGTCGTAAAATGACGTAGCGTTAGCGAGCCGCGAGTCACCTGCCGCCAACGCTGTTTCAATCCAGAGGAGAAAGTATGCGGTCCAAGGCCGTGTCGGTACTGAGCACTGCTTTTATTTTCGCCTGCGCTTCGCTTGGGCGGGCTCAGGTTCTGAATTCTGCGCCTGGTCCATCGCGCTTCTCGTTCGGAGCCGATGGAGTGTTGTCGCAGCCGAAGTCCGAATTCGCCAACAACGTCGGCAACGGCTTCGGATTCAACCTCAACGGTGCATTCAACCTCGATTACAAAGGCTACCTGAGCATACGCGCGGACGCCGGCGGGCTGCAATACGGAAGGGAGCACAAGGACGCCTCGTTTTTCGGTATTACCGGGCGAGTGGACCTCGATCTCCAGACCACGAACAGCATTGCCTGGGGCTCGATTGGTCCGCAGATCATGATACCGGACGGCTGGTTCCGGCCCTACGCGAACGCAGCGGTTGCGTTAACGGATTTTTCAACGAGCTCGTCCCTGAGTGACTCGTTCGGCCAGGAGCTGGCGTCGCAGCAGAATCAGAACGACTTCTCGCACGCCTGGATATTCGGCGGCGGATTTCAGATTCCCGTCGGCACCATCGGAGGTATAGACCTTGGCGCCCGTTATTACTACGGCGGCCGCGCAACTTATCTCACCAAGGGCGACATAACCGATAACCCAGACGGGTCGATCACGCTCAATCCTCGTAACAGCAAGACCGACATGGTCCTCTGGCAGGTCGGTTTCTCGCTCGCAATCCCAAGGTCCACGGGTCACTAATTCATGCTCCCACTTCTCGCTGCCATCGTCCTGGCTCAATCGTCAATCACGCCCCAGATCGGGAAAGACAAACAGGACTCAGTCACCCGCACCAGGAGCGACTCGATCGCGATACGGCGTGAGGAGCAGCGCGACTCGATGCGCGTGAGAAACCATGTGCGTGACTCGGTGCGAAAGGCGATTCGGTTAGCGCACCGTCCCGCAGTGACGCCGGCCATAATTGCATCGGCATTCAGGGATCCGGCGGCACGCGATCTCCTTCTCCATGCCCGCGCGGCCCGCCTAACCCAGGACTCTACGCTCACGAGCTACGACGCCAGCTCCTACGAGCGGATGTCCGTTGGAATGGGATTCAAGCGCATCGGTCGAGATCGGCTCCTGATGCGCGAGGAGCGAGCCTCTCACATTGTTTGGCAGCGCGGCAAAGGCGCCGTCATCGACGTCAAAGGACAACGCAGCGCGTTCCCAATGCTCGACGGAATCGCCGACGGCGAAGCCGACATGGACATGGGCGATCTCGCAGACATTCCGTACGCACCGGGGCGCGAAACCCTCTGGATTGGATCCGGCCTCGCCAAAGCCGACGTGAGCGAGGACGAGATCATTCATCCGCTCGCTAACGGTGCCGAAGCCTACTACACCTACGAATCTGGCGATTCGGTCAGCTTCCAGCTTCCCGGCGGACAGCGGATCGAGCTGCGCGAGCTGCGCATTCGGCCGCGACAGCCAAAGTGGAACGTCGCAGTCGGCTCTCTCTGGTTCGATGCCTCGACCGCCCATCTCGTGCGCGCGGTCTACCGAATGGCGCAGGAGATGGACATCATGGCCGTCGCCAAAGAAAACAGCGAAGACGATCACGACCCCGACGACGATATCCCGCGGTGGGTCAAGCCAATGATCACTCCCATGAAGGCCAACGTGACCGCGATCACCGTGGAGTACGGCCTTCACGAGGGACGCTTCTGGCTCCCTCGCGCCCAGACAGTCGAGGGCGAGGCGCAAGTGAGCTTCATGCACGTCCCGTTCAAGCTCGAAGATCGCTACACGTATGCCGATGTGAATGGAACTATTCCCATGCCGGACCTCACGGTCGCCGCGATGGACACCGCGACCGATTCGGTCTCTCGCGCCGCTCGGAGAGAACGGCGCCGGGGCGAATGCAAGGAGGGAAGCGAGCGCGTACGGTCGCAGAACCGTTCAGAAGAGGATCTGCGGATTCTCATCAGGATTCCATGCGACACCGTCGCTCTGGCGCACTCGCCCGAGCTGCCAAAGTCGATTTACGACGAAGGCGAAGCAATTTTCGGGAGCTCCGAGCGTGACGCGCTCGTGGCGGAGGCTCTGACTCTGGGAGCGCAGCCGGAGTTCTCGCCGCAGAAGCCCAATATCTCCTACGGCCTGCCGTACACGCGGTTCAATCGCATCGAGGGATTTTCCACCGCAGTCGCGGCCGACCAGGTGCTCGGCAACGGATATTCCGCGCACGCGCTCTTTCGGCTCGGCGCCGCCGATCTCTCACCGAATGGAGAGCTATATCTCGATCGCACCGATGGCCGGCGCACGATTGGAGTGGGATTGTATCGCCGCCTCGCTGCTTCGAATGACTGGGGCGATCCGCTCGGATTCAGCAGCTCCGTTTCCGCGCTCTTCTTTGGCCGCGACGACGGCTTTTATTATCGCAGCGTCGGGGCAGAGCTCACTGGCGAGAACGACTCGGGGCTCCTGAGTACGTGGCGCCTTTTCGGAGAGCAGGAGTTCGACGCGACCGTGCACACCGAGTTTTCGATCGCGCATCCGAGCGGGGTCAAAGGCGGCCGCCCGAATATCGACGCCGTGAATGGGAATGTCATCGGACTCGGCGTCACCCATCATTCATCTGTCGGACTCGATCCACACGGATTCCGCGCGCTCACCGACCTGAAGCTCGAGGGAGCGACCGGCACCTTCGACTACTCACGCGGCTCGCTGCAGACGACTCTCTCGCATGGTCTGGGAAAATTATTCGGCGGCGCGCTGACCCTCGGCGGCGGAACGTCGGGCGGCCACGTGCCCATTCAAAAGCAATTCTTCCTCGGTGGCGTTCAGACAGTGCGCGGACAAAGAGCGGGGGCGGAGATCGGCGACTCGTTCTGGATGTCGAGCGTCGAGCTGGGAACGCGGAACGTCGGATTCCGTCCGATCGTGTTCGGCGATCTTGGCTGGGCGGGGAGTCGTACCGACTTCGCGCATCCCGGCCGGCCATTGAGCGGGGCAGGAGTCGGCGCATCGTTCATGGACGGGCTCATTCGCATCGATGTTGCCAAGGGGATTTTCCCCGAGAAGTCGATTCGGACGAATCTCTATGTCGAGGCGAGGTTCTAGCCGACGTGCGCGACGCGGATCATGCGGAAGAATCGGGGATCAGCGCCTCGACCTCCCGTTTCCGCAAATTGAATTTCTGACCTGTGCCGACGATTCCCACTCGTAGTGCGCTGATCGTCAGCTCGGGGCCGCGCGTCACCTCGGCCGAGTTGTTGAACCGAACGCTGCTCCCGTCGACGAACGTCATCGCGCCTTTGCCGATGACCGTGGCGATCTCGTGCTTCACTATAAGCGCCGTGTCCTCGTCGATGCCGAGACCCATCAGCGCCGGGAATTCGGCGATCGCGACGAACAGTCGATAGAGACGTCTGCGCTGCGTAAAATGGGTGTCGATGAGCGTATGGTAGCCAAGTAGACCAAGACCGGGCCCGATGTACTGCTCGACGAGCTTGCCCGCTTCATCCACTTCATTGCCCGCGAGAGTCGTTTTGGTGAGCGCCGCTGCTCCCGCACTCGTTCCACAGATGATCGCGCCATCGATGTAAGCATCGCGGATGGCCTCCTGGAGTGGAGTTCCGCCGACCACCGAGACGAGCTTTACTTGATCGCCGCCGCCCAGGAAAATGCCGCGCGCGGATCGGGCCTGTCTGACGATTTCCGGATCGCATGCCTGATCGCGGCTCTCTACCATCGGAATCAAAACTTCCGCGGCTCCTGCTGCCTTCAAATCGGCGATCCACATATCGCGCGCCACCGATACCTGACTCGACGCAGTTGTGAATCCAACGATCGGCGCACCGTCCTTCGCGCCAGTCATCTCGATGAACGATGCGATCGGTGCGCCGGCGGGGTTCGTGCCGCCGCCTATCAGAATCAGGCTTCCCCGTGCGTCACGGAGACGTCGCCTGGAGGTGAGACCAGTCGTCGCGCCCGTCGCGGCGACGCTAATCCGCGACTCCCGCGCGTTCTTGCCGTCGCGATTCCGCATGGACGCCGCGATTCGTCCCATGACCCGAAGTAAATTCGGGCGGCTCCAGCTCGCGCACGGTGAAAGCCGCCAGAGCCGCCGCGACCTGCGCCGCCACCGGCGACTTGTCGTGCACCCACCCGGCCTCGACAGTCGTGTCAAAGTGCTCGATCATGATTCGCCTTCCGTCCACCGACGCACAGGCGCGAGCAACTTTCTTGTCTTTCGCGGTCACGTCATTGTCAGTCGCAAAGATTGCGACCCTGCAACCCGTGTCGCGCACTCTGTCCTGGATCTCCCACTCCTTTGCCGGGACTATCACAGTCCCGTCGGCCGCAACGGCGTCCGCAACCACCGAGACCAGTCGTTGAGCTCGACGCGGCTCTCGGTAACGCTCCGGCACGTCGCTCAGATCCGCATCGGTGATGATCGCGATGCCTGAGTGCGAGTAGGGCAGGCCGGCCTGCAGCAGATAGGAAGGCGACACGTCCACAATCAGATCGGCCTCGTTGAATCCCAATCGTACGAGCTCGTCGCGCGTTTCCTGTCGGTAGTGGCCACCAGAAATTCCACACAACACCTGCTGCAGCAACGGAGGCACGACCGGGGTTTGTGCCAGCGCGGCCAGCTCGGCCACCGCGTGATCGATGGATGTCAGGCTTCCCGCGAACGCGCTCTGAACGATCTCGAGGGCGAGCGCAGCAGACCTCATTCCGACTGCTTCGTGAAGATGCTCGAAGATGATCGTGTACTCACCCGGCGCATCACCGCTGCGAGTCCTGCCGTAGCCCACGTCGTGCCCGATCATCCCCTGCAGAGCGAGCGCGACGTGCTCGACGATGTGCGCGAAGTAGGTTCCGCGCTTGAGGCGAATGATGAATCCACCCGGTTCGCCAATGCTGCAGCGATGGTCCCTCAGTCCAGGCATCGCGCGCACGAGTGGCTCGGTGAATCCAGGCACGTCGGCGGAAGAGATGTTCTCGTAAGCGCCGATGTTCAGATCCATACGAGTAATCGGAAGCTCCGACCAGTAGTTCGCTCCGCGGGTCGCGTGAAGCGACATGATTCGGATTTCTGTTTTGACGTCGGGCAGTCGTTCAGCCACTGTCAGCGTGCCTCAGCGTAGTGGCGCACGATGTCGAGACTGCGGGCGACGTCGTCGGCCAGAATCACAACCAGATCGTTGTCCTTCATTTGCTGTATCGCGTGCGTGATGGCCTCGCGCTCGTCGAAGATGGTCTCGTACTGCTTCTCGCTCAGTCCGCCGGCGCGGAGTCCGTCGATGATGAGTCCGGCGACGTTTCCTTCATCGCGTCCGCGGCGTTCCTCGTCTTCCTTGATTATCACATAGTCGAGATCAGCCGCGATCTTGCCGACCGCGCGCAAATCCTCGTCGCGCCGGTCTCCGGGAGCAGCGACGACTCCAATTCGCCGATTCGCGTCAATGCTTTTCACGAAATCCATCAGCCCTCGAATCGCCGCGGGATTGTGCGCGTAGTCCACGAGCACGCGCCCTTTGGGAACGCGCATGAGATTCAGACGTCCAGGCGTTAGCGACGGCGAAGGGAAGAAGGACAGCAAGCCGGCGCGAATGTCGTCGTAGCGCATCCCCTGCACGTAGGCCGTCGCGATCGCTGCCAGGACGTTCTCCTGCTGGAATCTGGCGGCCCCGCCGAGCATCAACGGCACCTCACAAACGGGAGCGATGGGAATGCGAAGCCGCCCGCGTCTGATCACGAAGGTCTCGTTCTCGATTCGCGCGCCGATGCCGTTTCTGGTCAGGTGATTCTCGAACTCTTCGCTTTCCCCTTCGCGCTTGGTCGAGAAGAGGACGATGTCGCCCGGCGACCGATCGCGCATTGCGTACACAAGCGGATCATCGGCATTCAGCACCGCGTGTCCCTCTCGCTTGACCACCGCGGCGACGACCGCCTTCACGTCGGCGAGCTGCTCCAGGGTGTTGATGCCGCGAAGCCCCAGATGATCCGCGCTCACGTTGAGCACTACGCCCACATCGACTTCGTCGAAGCCAAGCCCGGCGCGGAGCAACCCACCGCGCGCCGTTTCGAGAACAGCGATATCGACCGTCGGGTTCGACAGGATGATGTTTGCCGAGAAGGGGCCCGTCATGTCGCCCTCGAGGACGAGCCTGTTCTGGAGGTAGGTTCCGTCCGTTGTCGTGAACCCGACGACGTTCTCTCCGAGCCGGAAAAGGTGCGCGATGAGCCGAACGGTTGTTGTCTTTCCGTTGGTGCCGGTGACCGCGATCACTGGTATCGTCGCCTTGGTGCCTGGCGGATACAGCATGTCGATTATCGGGGCGCCGACATTTCTTGGCGTGCCCTCAGTCGGATGGGTGTGCATCCTGATTCCCGGGCCAGCGTTTACTTCGATGATCACCGCGCCGTTTTCGCGAAACGGAACCGACACGTCCGAGGTAAGCACGTCGATTCCGGCGATGTCGAGCCCGATGATGCCCGCGGCCATCTCGCATGCTGTCACGTTGTCGGGGTGCATCTCGTCGGTCCGATCGATCGCGGTCCCACCCGTCGACAGATTCGCGGTGCCGCGCAGATAAACGATCTGGTTTTTGCTGGGAGCGGACTCGAGCGTCATCCCCTGTTTTTCGAGGAAGCAGGTCGTGCGACCGTCGGCTGGGAGTTTGGTGAGGATCTTGGTGTGTCCGAAACCGCGGCGCGGGTCCGTGTTCTCTTTTTGTATGAGCTGACCGATTGTGCTCGTTCCGTCGCCGACCACTCGGGCCGGAATACGCTCCGCGCAGGCGACGACTTTGCCGTTGATCACCAGCACCCGGTGATCCCGTCCTTCCGCATACTCCTCAACGACTATTCGTTTTCCGAGCTCTCGAGCATCGCTCCATGCCGCTTTCAGCGCTTCCTCGTTCTCGATACGATCCGAGATTCCGCGGCCCTGACTCCCGTCGAGTGGCTTGAGGATCACCGGGTAGCCGATCTCACGGACGATATCGAGAGCACGCTGCAGTGTGTGAGCGACATCTCCTTTGGGCACCGGTAATCCAATGTTGCCCAGGACGCGCTTGGTGTCGTCTTTGTCCTGGGCGATTTCGACGGCGATGGCGCTGGTGTAATCGGAAAGCGTTGCCTGAATGCGGCGCAGGTTTTTTCCCAGGCCGAGCTGTACGAGCGAGTAGTTGTTCAGCCGGCGCACGGGAATGCCTCGCCTTTTCGCTTCCTCGACTACCGCGGCGGTCGAAGGTCCGAGCCTGACCTCTTCATAAAGCGTGAGGAGCTGGCCGACAATCGCATCGGTGTCGACCGATTGTTCCGCGATGCAGCCGCGAACGATGTTGACTCCCTCGCGCATGCTCCGAAGGCCCACTTGCTCTTCTTCGTACTCGACGATCACCCACCACGTGTCGGGATCGCCCGAGGGAACCACTCGTCCGAAGCTCACATCGCAGCCGGCGAGCGATTGCAGCTCGAGTGCGACGTGCTCGAGGATGTGCGGGAGATGCGTTCCTTCGCGCAGCCGCTCGAGGAATCCGCCGGCTTCCTGTCTCGTGCAGTGGTGCTCTGCGAGGGTGGGGATGGCTTCGGTGAGGCACTCGTAAAACCCGGGGATGTCTGCGGAGCTGACCTGCTCGAGGCTGCCGAGCTGGACGTCGCACGCGATGACAGGCGCCAGCCGCCAATAATTCGGGCCCCTCAAGGCGCGGATTCGGGAAACCTGGAGCTGCTCCGCGTCGATCTGTGGCGCTGTAGCGGTTGTCATTTCATCGTCAATATCGGTGGCCTTAAGGGAGCAACCTCTGTTCCAACGGTGCTGGCGTAGAGATCCCGAAGATTCTCTCTCGTTCGCTCGCCGCGATGGCTTCTGCGCCGGACTTCTGGCGCCACGACTTACTCGTCCAGCATGAACGGGTAGCGGTAATCAGTGGGCGGAGAAAAAGTCTCCTTTACTGCTCTCGGACTGATCCAGCGCACCAGATTCAGCTTCGAGCCCGCCTTGTCGTTCGTGCCAGAGCCGCGCGCGCCACCGAACGGCTGCTGCCCGACGACCGCGCCCGTCGGCTTGTCGTTGATGTAGAAATTTCCGGCCGCGTTGCGCAGCGAGAGAGCAGCCTCGCGGATCGCCTGGCGGTCTGTGCTGAACACCGCGCCAGTCAACGCGTAGGGCGAAGTCTCGTCCACGATCCTGAGCGTCTCCGTCCACTTGGTGTCCGGATAGACGTGCGCCGTCACCACTGGCCCGAAAATCTCTTCGCACAGAAGCCGATATGCCGGATCCTTCGTCTCTATGAGTGTCGGCTCGATGAAGTATCCGGTCTCTCCGCGCGCCACCCCGCCGGAGACGACGGTCGCATTCTTCTGACCGTGCTCCAGGTATTCACCGATCTTGGTGAAAGCCTTCTTGTCGATCACCGCTCCCATGAAATTCCGGAAATCGGCGACGTCGCCCATCCTGATCTCTTTCATGATCGCGACAGTGCGGTCGCGCACTTCCGGCCAGATCGACTCGGGGATGTAAACTCGGCTTGCCGCCGAGCATTTCTGTCCCTGGTACTCGAATCCGCCGCGGGCGATGGCGACAGAGAGGGCGGCAGGATCAGCCGACGCGTGCGCGACGATGAAATCCTTCCCGCCCGTCTCGCCGACGATGCGCGGATAGGATTTGTAGCGCGACATGCTGGCACCGATCGTCTTCCACATGTTGTTGAAGACCGCTGTGCTCCCTGTGAAATGCACGCCCGCCAGATCCCTGTTGGAGAGCAGCTTGTCGGAGATCATGCCCGCATCGCCGGAAACGAAATTGATCACGCCTGGTGGAAGGCCCGCTTCCTCGAGGAGCTTCATGATGTAATAGGCGCTCAGCATTGCGCTCGACGCCGGCTTCCATATCACGGTGTTGCCCATCAGCGCCGGCGCAGTCGGCAGATTTCCGGCGATCGACGTGAAATTGAAAGGCGTCACCGCGTACACGAATCCCTCGAGCGGGCGATAATCCAGCTGATTCCACATTGCGCGGTCGCTCAACGGCTGCTCGTCGTACAGACTCTGTGCATAGTGCGGATTGAATCTCCAGAAGTCGATCAGCTCTACCGCGGAATCGATCTCGGCCTGGTATGCCGTCTTCGATTGTCCGAGCATCGTTGCCGCGTTGAGCGTTGGTCTCCAGGTCGTCGCCAGCAGCTCAGCGGCCTTGAGGAATAC
>JBOHTC010000041.1:0-8915 GCA_050733495.1 Gemmatimonadaceae bacterium
GAGAAATACCCGGGACGAGACTCGAACTCGTAAGGCCAATGGCCGGGGGATTTTGAGTCCCCTGCGTCTACCGATTCCGCCACCCGGGCGTAACACCAATTTAGCTCATCGTCTTTCTGCGAACGAGACGGAGACGGCCGCCTACGCGAGGCGGTCTTCGCCACCGTCCGCTTCGAAGCTATCCGTCGGGGACGCTTCTTCCCTCTTTCGCTTGTAAAACAGAAAAAGACCGAGCGCGATGACGGAGAGCAGAAACACCGTAAAGCTGAATCGCGCTATGTACGATTCGAGAAGCGGAAGATTACGTCCAAAATAGTACCCGAGCAGACCGAACACGATCGCCCACGCGACACTCCCGATCGTATTGTAGGTCACGAATTTCGGGAATGACATGCAAGCCGCGCCGGCGACGACCGAGGCCCACGTTCGCAGCAGCGCGATAAATCGTCCGAACAAAATCGTCTTCGAGCCGTTCCGCTCGAAGAACGCGTGCGCCTTCTCAATGTGTGATCGTCGGACACCGATGTAGCCGCCGTAACGGACGACGAGAGGCAAACCGCCCTTCAATCCGATCAGATACCCGAGCGCGCCACCGATAGTCGCCCCGGCAGCGCCCAGAATTATGACGATGTAGATGGAGATACGACCGTGGGCGGCATATGCCGCTGCCGTCACCAGTGCGATCTCCCCGGGCAACGGGATCCCAAGACTCTCCAACAGAACCAGCCCGAGGAGAACCGGATAGGTGTAGAGCTGCAGGAGGTGCGAGATATGGTGCGCTAGATCCGGCATGGTCGGGACACGGGCAATAAAAAGAGCTCTCGGTCTGAGCGATCGAGAGCTCGAATACAACTCTATTTTAGCGACTTGCGGCGACTGCGCGCTACGGCTTCGACCTCAGCTATTCGCCTACGGCAGCCTGTTCATGGGTGGACGTTTGCCTTGCCCACCAAGTTTTTGCGCCTGTCCGCGCGCGCGCGGAAGCCCCTTGCCGCGCGCGAGCTCCTGGGCGCGTCTCCTCACCTGATTTTGAAGTGCTGCATACCCGGCGCGCTGGGTCGGCGAGAGAAACCGCGCCAGATCCTTCTGCTCCGCTTCGACCAGGTTGATGCGCTGTTTCTGCAGGCGGATCGAGTTGTCCATGAGCTCGCTCACATGCTGCTGGTTCGCCTGGTTTCCGGCCATCATCTCCGCTCGAAGCTGACGCCTCGTGTCGCGCTCCTGCGCGAGGAGCTGATTGAGCTGGGGCGCGTAGCGAGCGTTCGTCTGCTCGAGCTGGGCAAGCTGTGCATCGGTCAAGCCGAGTCTCTGCTGCGCGACCTTGGCCGACCTCTCACGAAACTGTTTCTCGAGCGCGGCCCGGTTCGGATTTGCGACCGTCGCGGGGTGCTGAGCGGCGACCGTCGTGCCCGCAAGCACGGTCAACACGAGAATTCCGAGCGCTCTTCTCATCGCTAGTATCCCTGGGTGAGATTGTCGCCGCTCTCGACGGAGATAACGGGTTCCGGCTCCGCCGACGGCAGCGCGTCGAAGCTATTCATATCCGTCATCAACTGACGGAGGTCGTTGTCACTCAGGTCTTCGACTCCGGTTGCAAGAGCGAGTGCGTGAGTGGAGGCCGTGGCTGTCGGAGCGTCATTCGTCGGTGTTTCCGGAGACGGGTTCACTGCAATGTTCTGAGGAGCTGACTGGTTAATCGTCGGGACGCGCACACCCGATGCATTCTGTTGAATCATGAGGAGCGAGCCTCCGCCGGCGGCAACGACGAGCATGCATGCAGCAACGACCCACGACACTACACGAGAACGTGCCGGCGCCCGCGAAACCGGAACGATGGCTCGATACGGGGCAATGTGACCGACCACGCGATCGACGTCGATGCGCGGTGCGAATACGGCAGCCGCCTGGACCGTGCGAAGCACATCGAGCTCCTCGGTACATGAGTCGCATCCAGCGAGATGCGCCTCGAGCCGCGCCCTCGTGCCCGCGTCGAGCGACGTGTGGAGCAAGTCAGGAAGCATCTCCTGAATCTCGAGCTCAATGCACTTATTCATCTCTCAGAAACTCCTTTACCTTCTGAATCGCGTTATGATAGTGAACTCGGGCAGCGCCTTCGGTAGTCCCGAGGACTTCCGCGATCTCCTTGTATGACAAACCCTGCTGCACGCGAAGCGTGAAGACCTCACGCTGGGTCGGTGAAAGCGCAGACAACGAGCGCCGCACTCTCTCCTGGGCCTCCTCGGCAATCAGCGAATCGAGCGCTCCGTACTCGCTGACGTGATCTGCTTCCTCCACGGGAACCGTCTCCTTGTTCCGGCGCTCGGCGCGCCGCCGATCGAGCATCAGTCTCCGTTCGATTGTAAAAAGCCACGTTCTGAGTGAGCTCTCGCCCCGAAACGAGTCGAGCGAAGCGAATGCCCGCACAAACGTGTCCTGCACAAGCTCCTCGATTCCATCCCGCTCTCCCGCACTCACTGCAAACCTCGCGAGCGCCTGCGAGTGTCGCCCCACCAGCCTGGTCGCGGCGCGGCTGTCGCCCGCTTTCCAGCGCTCGATAAGCTCCCCGTCTGTCGCTTCCGGCCGGTTGTCGGGGCTTGCAGTCATGGAGCCTCGTTCGGTAGACGCCGTGGAGCACCCCCTGTTAAGGCCAATTGACCCCGTTCACCGGGCGTCATAGCTTCGCGCACAACGTCCCGGAAACTAGCACCCAGAGGCAGTCCTGAGTCCATCGCCGCACAACCGTCCCGAGCGAATATCCCACCGCGGAGCTCACGACACACTGCCCGAGAATTCGATTCCTGCCTTTGTTCGAGCGCTGGAGCTCGGAGCAGATGCGATCGAGCTCGACGTGCACGCAACCCATGACGGCGTCGTCGTAGTACACCATGACTCCTCGCTCCACGCCGGTCGCGTGCCATGGAAGAGGAAACGCGCAATTGCCGACCTGGAGTTTGCGCAGCTCCGTGAGTTCCGGCTCGCACATGGTATAACCGTTCCAACACTGGAAGAAGTGCTCGATACAGTCGGGGACGCCGCGTTGGTATACGTCGAGATCAAGGCGACGAATATCGAGCCGCTCGTCGTGCGCTGTATCCGCGAGGCTACGACAACGTGCGCAGTGCACTCATTCGATCATCGCATCGTGCAAAACGTGAGGAAGATATTACCCGGCATTCGCACGGGCATCCTGGAGTCGGCGCGTCACGTCGACCCGACTGCGGCTCTCGTTGCGACAGGTGCCAAAGACCTTTGGCAGGAGGTCGGTTCAATCGACGAGGAGCTGGTCGCGCGTGCACATGCCGCTGGCGCAAGAGTGGTCGCGTGGACATCGAACAATTCGTCCCAATGGAAAACCCTGAATGCAATGCGCGTCGATGCGATCTGCACCGATCGAATTGGCGATCTCGCCAGCTTCAGCTACTAATCGCTACTTTATTGCGACCCGAAGCCAAATTCCCGGAGGAAAGGCAGTCACATGCGCGCACTATTCTGTCTCGTGCTGGCCGGCGCCGCCGCTTGCGCCAGCACTTCCCGATCGACTTCCACAGGCGCGACACCCGCGCGGGATACCGCTCAAGCCGGTCCTGGCCTTGGCGCTACATCGGTACCGAACGCGGATCCGTTCCCTAGTACATACGTGGCATTTCCATCGCGTCCGACCGTCATTCGGAACGTCAACATCCTGACTGCGGCAGGACCGATGATCCGGAACGGCGCGATCCTCCTGCAGAACGGGAAGATTATCGCGGTGGGTGCGACCGTGAACTCACCCGCTGACGCTGTCGTAATAGATGGAACTGGCAAATACGTCACTCCGGGCATTATCGATGATCACTCCCACCTTGGAGTTTACGCCGCTCCCGGCGTCGATGCGCTCAGCGATGGCAACGAGGCCACAAACCCGGTCACGCCGCAAGTATGGGCCGAGCATTCGGTGTGGCCGCAGGATCCACAGTTTCCGCGAAATCTGGCCGGCGGCGTAACGACGCTCCAGATCCTGCCGGGGTCGGCAAATCTGTTCGGGGGTCGCAGCGTTGTTCTCAAGGTCGTGCCTGGACGCACAGTCCAGGCGATGAAGTTTCCCGGCGCCAAGTACGGGCTAAAGATGGCTTGCGGCGAGAACCCAAAGCGCGTTTACGGAAATCGCGGCGGCCCGCAGACACGAATGGGAAATGTGGCGGGCGACCGCGCTGCCTGGATTCGCGCAGTCGACTACCGGCGCAAATGGGACAAATGGAACGCCGACCACAAGGGTGATCCGCCCACCCGGGATCTCGGGCTCGAGACCCTCGCCGAGGTGTTGCGTGGAAACATTCTCGTCCACATGCATTGTTATCGCGCCGACGAGATGGCTGACATGATCGACGTTTCCCACGAGTTCGGTTACAAGATCCGCTCCTTCCATCACGGCGTCGAAGCCTACAAGATCGCGGACCTTCTGGCAAAAGAAGGCATTGCTGCATCTCTCTGGGCAGACTGGGGCAGCTTCAAGATGGAGGCTATGGATGCGGTGAAAGGGAACCTGGCGCTGACCGATCACGCGGGCGCACGAGTGATGATTCACTCCGATGATCCGTCCGGATCTCAGAGACTGAACCAGGAAGTGGCCAAGGCGATGGCCGCGGGGGCCGAGATCGGCCTTCCCGTTACGGAGGATCAGGCTGTAAAGTGGATGACCATCAATCCGGCGTGGGCACTCGGCCTTGACGACAAGATCGGCTCACTCGAGCCAGGAAAGAACGCAGACGTGGTACTCTGGTCCGGTGACCCATTCAGCGTCTACACGCGTACCGAGAAAGTGTGGATAGACGGCGCCTTGCTCTACGATCGCAGCGATCCATCCGAGCAGTGGCGCACAGACTTCGAGCTCGGCTTCGTGCCGTTCAATCGGAATTAGAGATGAAATCACACATGAATATTTCGCGAATTGCCGCCGCGCTATCGATTGCGATCGCTGTCGCCTTGCCCGTCGACGCGCAAACCATCGCGATCACGGGCGGCAAGGTCTATCCCGTAAGCGGGCCACCGATCGAACGTGGGACCGTGGTCATCGTCAACGGTCGGATCACCGCGGTTGGAAGCAACGTTGCGATTCCCGCCGACGCGCAACGGATCGACGCGACAGGAAAAATCGTCACGCCCGGATTCGTCAACTCGTCGACCCAGCTTGGGGTGCAAGAAATCGCAGCTGTCAGGGACACACGTGATATGTCCGCGCGCGGCAAAGACAACATCGCTGCCGCGTTCACTGTATGGGAGGGCCTGAACCCGAACTCTGTGATGCTTGCTCCGGCAAGAAAGGACGGCATCACCAGCTTCGTCGTAATGCCAACCGGCGGGCTGGTTGCGGGACAGGCAGCTCTGGTCGACGTCGTTCCCGGAACAATCAGCGACATGCTCGTGCGCGCTCCAGTCGCGATGGTCGCGGAGATTGGTGATCCGCAGTCAGCAGGGGTCAATGCGCGCGGCGAGCTGATCGTCAAGCTGCGAGAGCTGCTTGAAGACACGCGCTTCTTTCAATCACACCGAGAAGCGTTCGATCGTGCGCAAACACGGAATTTTTCAGCTGGTCGCCTCGACCTGGAGGCGATGATTCCAGTGATTGAAGGAAAGCTTCCGTTGTTAGTCACCGTCGATCGAGAGGCAGACATAGACGACGCTCTGCGGTTGGCTCGCGAGTTCAACATCAAGCTCATGATCGGCGGCGGCGCCGAAGCATGGATGATGGCTGACAAACTGGCTGTGGCACATGTGCCGGTGCTCACGGGAGCGATGAACAACATTCCGGCGGAATTTGCGAGTCTCGGACAGCGACAGGAGAATGCGGCGATTCTCAGCAAAGCGGGTGTTCCGGTTGCGCTAATCGGTAACGCCGGCGGCGGCGACGAGGAGGCTTTCAACGTGAGAAATCTCAAGCAGGAGGCGGGCAACGCCGTCGCGTACGGCATGGCGTGGGACAACGCGCTGAAAGCGGTGACGCTTGCTCCTGCGGAAATCTTCGGAGTAGCTGATCGAGTGGGCTCGCTTCAGCCGGGACGCGAGGGCAACGTCGTGGTTTGGAGCGGAGATCCGTTCGAGTTCACGACACGAGTGGAGCACGTCTTTGTCCGCGGCCGCGAATACCATGACAAGACGCGTCAGGACCAACTGATGGAGCGCTATCGGAATTTGCCCGGGACACACAATACTCCGCCGCAGTAATCCTCAGCCGTTGGACAAAAAAATGGCCTCCGAATTCGGGGGCCCTTTTTTTTAGTGGAGGAGGGTCTAAGGGTGAAATCTCAACCCGATAGTTCGTGGAAGAATGCCGGCCATGCCCGTGTGAGCCCCGTCAGGTCGGAGAGCCCGGGTACTCGGCGCCGCCCGTCGACCCTGTGTCTCCAGTGGTATTGGCCGAAGATGTCCGCGAAGCAGCGGGTTGCTGACGTCTCAACTCTATCTCAGCCTCGAGCCGTGCAGCTTCGCTATCGTGCGTTTCCAAAGTCCCACTAAGCCGATCATACGTAGCGGCGTCGAGGTCCCGGCCGCCCTTTCTCGCGCGGAACACGGCGTAGCCGAGCGCCTGTGCAGCCTTGTCGGCGAGCTGTCTGGTGCGAAACGCCTCGAGTCGGGTCTTGCCGTCGTCGAACGCATCCTGTGCCGCTTTCCCGGCGCGGTCCAGCTCCCGTTTGAGTCTATCGAGTATCGCCATCTTGGTCTCGGGTGAGTTATAGGTAAATCTTACGCAATTCAGCAGCCGATGTTTCGTCGAACCCCGCTGTCGCGCAGCAAAAAGCCCCTTGCGGGGCTCGCGTGGAGTTTTGCCGCCTACGCGGCGGAATCCCTTATATCCGCTAACTACGCGGCGGAATTCTCCATGTCCGGATAAACGCTCACCTTGTAGCGCGTCTTGCTCTTGTGCTCGAACTTGACGACGCCGTCGATCAAGGAGTAGATCGTAAAATCGGAGCCAAGGCCGACGTTCCTGCCAGGGTGCCACTTCGTGCCGCACTGACGGACGATGATGTTGCCGGCGACGACTTTCTCGCCACCGAACTTTTTCACTCCGCGGTATTGTGGGTTGCTGTCGCGACCGTTGCGCGATGAACCCACACCTTTCTTATGCGCCATTACTTCTCTCCTCCGCTCTTCTTGCCGAAGGCGATGTCCTTGATTCTGACTTCGGTGAATGCCTGCCTGTGTCCCTGCTTTTTCGCGTAGTTCTTACGGCGCCGATGCTTGAAGACCACGATCTTCTCGCCCTTGCCATGCTTGACGATTTCGGCTGTGACGTGAGCTCCTTTGATTCCAGGCGCTCCGATGTGCGTCTTATCTCCCTCAGAACCGAGGATCACGTCGTCGAAGGTAACCTTCGACCCTGCGTCGCCCTCGAGGGTGGGAATTCTTATGGTCTTTCCAGCCTCGGCGCGGAACTGCTTTCCGCCGGTGCGAATGATCGCGTAAGTCATGGTCGTTGTTGCTGTTAGGAAGTGCCGGATTAGCCTTGGAAATTAACTGAAGATTGTGCGGCGGTCAACCATCTCCCGTAATCGAGGATTGAGGACTAAGGCATTGCTAATCGCGGACTGATTGAGGATTGCGGACTGACTGATTACTCCGAACTGATGACTGATTGCGGATTGGGGTACTCACTCCGAAGTCCGAACTAGAAGCTTCGAACTACGGACTGCGGACTAACTGCTACTACGGACTGCGGACTAACTGCCACTGCGGACTGCGGACTAACCTCCACTGCGGACTGCGGAAGCTACGCGAGTAGGCTTCTCCCGGATTTGCAGCAATCGATCCGATCGCGGCTAAGCTGAGCGCAGAGTTTTTCCAGCGTGACGTGATACCGACAGCCTTCGGCATCGGTCCCGCCCTTCTGAACCAGCTCGTGATTCCTCCGCGTCCGCAGTCCGCAGTCCGCAATAGCAGTTGGTCCGCAGTCCGCAATAGCAGTTTGCCCGCAGTCCGAAGTTCGCAGCTTCTAGTTCGGACTTCGGAGTGAGTACCCCAATCCGCAGTCAGTCAGCAGTTCGGAGTATCAGTTCGAGTCCTCCCTCCGCAGTCAGTCAGTTAGTCGAGCCGGCAGCGAGCAGCACCTGGATGATGCCTGCCAGCCCACGGTGCTGCGCCACAGCTGTGGGCGCGCGATTTCTCCCCTCTACGCGATCAAGGAGAAACGATGGCACTCACGATTCGAGAGCTCCCCACAGCGGAACGCCCTCGCGAACGGCTGCGCACTCACGGGGCTCACGCGCTCAGCTCGAGCGAGCTGATAGCGATCCTCCTCGGCAGTGGCTCAGAGGGACGATCTGCGCTTGGGATTGGCCAGGAGATCCTCGCGACCTGCCGAGGATCACTGCGACTACTCGCCACCCAACCGGTGGCTACTCTCACCAGCGTAAGCGGGGTGGGAACGGCTCGTGCGGTTGGCATACACGCGGCGCTCGAGCTTGGCCGGCGTATGGCGGCGGAAGAACGTCAGGAAGGCGCAGCCGTACGCTGGCCGCGGGATGTCTACGAGCTCTTCGCGCAGCGGCTCGAGGACTTGCCGGTCGAGGAATTCCACGTCGCGGTCCTCGACTCGCAGCACCGGCTCGAGCGCGACATCACGATCACTCGCGGTCTCCTGAATTCGTCGCTCGTGCATCCGCGAGAAGTCTTTCGCGAGGCAATCGCGGAACGGGCGGCAGCGATCATTCTGGTCCACAACCATCCGAGTGGCGATCCGACACCTTCGCCCGACGACAGGGTAGTAACAGAACAGCTCGTGCAGGCGGGTAAGGTACTCGACATCCCGGTGCAGGATCACGTTATTATCGGGAGGGGACGCTACATAAGCTTCGCGGAGGCGGGACTGCTGTGACAGCTGGCGCGGTGAAGGAGAAGGAGACCATCCCGGCGTGGATCAAGGAGGGCCTTCCGGAGAG
>JBOHTC010000042.1:0-2281 GCA_050733495.1 Gemmatimonadaceae bacterium
GTTTGTATCCTCTCAATGATAGCGCCGCGGCGCGGGCACTATCGTTCTGCGGTTTCCCTCCCACATCCGCATAACGTAGAGCGTCCCTGTAGTTGCCCACCATCGAATCCAGAGTCATCAACATGGAAGCGACTGCTTGGCGGGCTGCGGGGCCCTCGGAAGAATAAATGGGCTCCAAGGCACGGACAGCGTCCAGTTCTGTCAATATGTTGCCGCGCTCCGGGTGCTTAACCGTATTGGGGATGCTGTTAGGGGTTCGTGGAATTTACGGAGCAGTAGTAGAATTATCGGGAACTGAAAAGCCCCCTTTTCGAGAGAGGCAGCCGCACAGATGCGGCTAGCGCAGGGAACCTCATTAGACGAGGACTGCCCTTGCCCCAACAGCGTCAGCCAAGAACAGCACCATTGCACATCGCGAAGCCTCCAGCGCAGCGGCCGGAGATCATAGAGACATCGGAGTTCATCCGGTTGGAGCGCGAGGTTGAGCTTGAATATCGGCCTCAGATGCTCGAAGCGCTTCAGCAAAGGATAAATAAGGTCGCTGAACGTGTAGAAGAGTCGGCGCCGATTTGTTCTGACTGCGGTATGGCGATGAAACACCACGACCGGCGCTCTGTATCGTGGATGGCGCTGTACGGAAAGGTTATAGCGAAAGTGAGCCGATACCGCTGTCGGGTTTGTTCGAAGGAGAGACGGCCGCTGCTTGAAGTACTGGGAGTGGAGCCGGGTCGAATTAGCGGGTCGCTAGCGAGGCTACTGGCATTGTTGGCGACAGTAGCGCCATATCAACAGGCGGCCCAGTTGGCGTGTCTGCTGTTAGGCGTGAAAGTCAGTCACAAGGGAGTATGGGCGGTGACTCAACGGCTGGGGGAAGCAGCGGCGCGGCACAGCGAACAAATAAGTGCATACCACAGCGACAGCCGAAGTGACCCGACTCAAGCCGGCACAGGCAAACCAACAGTGGTATTAGCGGTGGACGCTTGCTCGCTGGGCATGCAGGTTCGCACCAAGCGACGACGGAGAAAATCAGCGGGCGAAGTACTGCCGCCGTTGGCTCCGATGGAAGACGGTCACTTTCGTGACGTGAAAACAGGTGTGATATTGCTGCCAAACGAACGGGTGGAGACCTCGCCTGGACGACGCAGCCTGGTGAGGCGGTTTCTGGTGAGCTGCCTTGGAAATGCGGACGAGATCTTCAGTCGTCTCTGGGCTGAACTGCAAGAACAGGGCTTGCTGGGTTGCCAGACGGTAGTGGTCATTGTTGGTGATGGAGCTGAGTGGATATGGAACCGAGCGACGATGTTTAGCCGTCGTTGCGAGATTTTGGATTTTTGGCACGTGATGGAACACGCTTGGGCTTTTGCGCATCTCTATTACGGAGAAGGATCGGTGAAGGCAGATCGATGGGCTCACCAGATATCCGCTGACCTACGCGACGGCAAAGTGCGTGATGTAATCGCGCGGCTCAAACGGATGCGTCCAAAGTCGGAACAGGTCCGGGTAAGTCTTGAAGCTCTGATTCGATACTACTCTGACAATGCTTCGAGGATGCAATACGACGAGTACATCCGATTGGGATACGGGATTGGCAGTGGAGCGGTTGAAAGCGCTCATAAACAAGTGATTCACGCTCGATTCCGTCAAGCCGGGATGAGATGGAGTGAAGCAGGAGCGCGTCGTTTGCTGACCTTGCGGTTGCTTCTATTGAATGATAATTGGGCGCTGCTGGATCAACTGCGGATGGTTTCTTTGGCAGCTTGATTGATCCGGTGTGGTGGCTGGCAATTCACCGGATCATCCAACAGAAAAGCTGCCAATGAGCAAAACGGCCGAATAGGTTGACCTCTATGCGTCCGTGCTTCATGCTGAGCCGGTGAAACGAGTACCGCCATCCATTCCAACCGATTTAAGACATCGGCTTGAGTCAGCCCGACTTGATTTACTGGCTCTGTTTCGCGCTTTGGACCGAATGGGCCTCTCGCCAAGGGAAATACCTCAACGGCTTCTGCGCCAACTCTTCGAACTCGACGCTGACTACGCCGAGGCTCTCTGGGCTCTGGATCAGCCTCCAGGAGCATTAGACATCCGACTTATGCTACGTGACACTTTAGCAGCGTTAGAAAAACTTCCTGGGGCTTGCGCTCGTTTCCGAAAGAACTTGCCAAAACGAGCTCATCCTACTCTGCTTGAACTGGAGACCTCCGTCCGCAAATCCCTCGCTCCTCCCGAAGCCTACAATATGATCCCCGGAAGAGACCCCCAAAACGGTTAAGCACCCGAC
>JBOHTC010000043.1:0-11687 GCA_050733495.1 Gemmatimonadaceae bacterium
GCGTAGAGGACGCGACGGTGGACGGGTTTGAGTCCGTCGCGCACGTCTGGCAGCGCGCGAGAGACGATGACGCTCATCGAGTAGTTGATGAACGATTCTTTGATTTCTTCGTGAATGAGGCGCGGGAGGATGCGCTCTCTGTTGTTCGGAGCCGTCATTAAATCAGGATTTCGCTGCGAGTTCGGAGGCAGGGCGGGAGGACAAAAGTGCCTCCGTCACGGGAAGACGTTAAATCTACACTTTTGTGAGCAGGAAATCAACGCCGAGTTGGCACGCTAAACTCTTGCAGCATAATAGTTTAGGTCAGGGTTACTGTTGAGCTTGAGAAGTTCCAATTGGGAACTGCGATTTCGGCCCACAATACGGCTCGCTGAGATACGGGAAAAAGGACGTTTTCCACTGGGGGATTCGCGCTGGAAAAAGGGTGGTAGCTCAACCAAAGATCAATCGTCTTTAGACGATGCCTTCGACCTCCCCCAGCGGTGTCACGCCAATTCGGCCTACTCCAACCGTCACCGCGGCGACTCCGCGCGCACGCGCCAAGTATCTGCCGTTCCCGCGACTCGAAAGCATCAGGAGTAGAATCCTCGCGTTCGCCGTCGCGGCTGCGCTACTGCCCTCCGGCGTCATGCTCGGCATCTCGTACACCCAGAATCGACGAGCCCTCGAGAAAAAGATCACCGAGGATCTTCTCTCGGAAAGTGCGCAGAGTGCCAGGGCAACCGGCGTCTGGCTGAAAGAGAGACTGCTCGACCTGCGTGTGTTCTCAGTCTCGGACCAGGTCGTGAACAGCCTCGATGCTCCTCAGGTCGCGACGCGCGGCACCACTGACTTTGCGTCATCGCAATCCCAGGGAAGACTCCGGGAGTACCTTCTCTCCCTCCACGAGCGGTTCAATGACTTCGAGCAGCTCATGGTGCTCGACGCAAATGGAACCGTCGTCGCGAGCAGCGCCGATCAGATCACGCAGATACGGCTGCCGGCTGACTGGAAAGCACGCCTGCGCTCCGACAACCAGATCGTTGGCGAGACGTATTGGGATCCGAAGGTCGGACGCGCAAAGCTGGTCATCGCCGTGCCCGCGCAGCGTTCCGACGGCCGTCTGATAGGAGCGTTCGCAGCTGAATTGAATCTGGCACCCGTGACGCTACTGTTGCGTTCTTTTACGCCGGATACGAGCGGAGCCATCTTCCTCGTGACGACCAAGGGCAGTCCAATAGCGACATCGGAAGACATGACTTCGGTCCTCGTTCAGACGCGGATGCCGCCCGTCACGATGAAGAAGCTTCTCGCGAGCGCGCGGGCTCCGTTTAACTATACGAGCTTTGGCGGAAGAGATGTAATCGGAACTCTCGAGTACGTTCCGCAAGTCAACTGGGCAGTGATTTCCGAGCTATCGGCCACGTCGGCGTTTTCTCAGGTTCGTCGGTTCCGCGATGTCGCCATACTCGTAATCGCGCTGCTTCTGATCCTCGTCTCCGCAACAGCGTACCGCCTCGGACTTCTGATCGCGCGCCCGCTCGACAGGTTAACGAAAGGCGCGGGTGAAGTCGCGGCTGGAGACCTTGCCGTGGATCTTCCGGAGGCGCCTGGCGGCGGTGAGGTTGGATATCTGACGGATGTCTTCAATCACATGGTTTCGCGTCTTCGTGAAGGACGGCGCGAGCTCGATCTGATCCACGAAACGCTGCGCAAGAAGAACGAAGAGCTGGAGATGCTATCGACAACGGACAGTCTCACCGGCCTCGACAACCACAGGTCATTGATGCAGCGGCTGGACGACGAAGAAGCGCGATGCAAGCGTGAGCGCAGAAGCTTCTCGGTCCTGGTCGGGGACGTCGACCACTTCAAGCAGTACAACGACGCCTTTGGACATCCGGCCGGCGACGAAGTGCTGAAGGCAATCTCCGACATCATGCGCGAAGCTGCGCGCCCGGTCGATTGCGTCGCGCGTTACGGGGGCGAGGAGTTCGTGGTACTCATGCCGGATGCGTCTGCGGCCGAAGCACTGGACCTGGCCGAGCACATTCGCGCCCGGGTCGCGGCGAAGAAATTCATGGGGCGGAAGATGACGCTCAGCATCGGCGTCGCCTCATTCCCGGAAGATGCCGACGGCGCCGAAGCGCTTATATCAATCGCCGACGAAGCTCTGTATCAGGCTAAGCGCGAAGGACGCGACCGCGCGATCCGCGCTCGCAGACTGGCAAAGACCGGCAGCTAATCAGGGATGCGAGACGAGGGTGCGGAATATCCAGCCGCCGCGCCCACCATCGTCAGCGATCCGGATCCATTCATCCGCGTAGGAAAAGCCGGTCAGTGTAGTGCCGGAGTCAGCCGCGAACACAATCGGGAATCCGGTGCCCGGGCCCCCACGAACATTTCCCCGAGTCGTGGTCACCAGCTTGATTGGCACTGCGAACGAAGTCTCGCCGGGCCGGCCGCTGTCTCGTCCGGCCGCCTCGATCCGTGCGCTATAGGAAGACGCGACGGTCTTGGCCTGGTTCGCGAGATACAACGCGCCGCCATAGTTCTGCTTGTCGAACTCGGTCGCCGCCTGATGTACGAGGCGTGTAACCTGGGCCGCTTCCGGTGGATCCTCCTCTCCCGCCGCCGACTTCATGGTCTGCAGGGAAACTTCGGCCTCGGCCATTGAGGACGCTGCCTGCGCCCGGCTCGCTACCGACTGGAGTTTTGCCATCGCGCGCACTACCTCGGCCCGGGTATCCTCCAGTTTTGACTGGAGATCTTCGATCTGCGCGTCACGGGCTAGGAGCGAGAGCTCGAGATGCGCGACGCGCTTGTCGAGCTCGGGATCCCGGACGGTGACTGTTTCGCGAACAACTTTGGGCGTCACGGGCAGAGTGACTGGCTTGGGGGAGCACGCGGCGCTGATAGCCACGACGGCCAGAATGGGAAACAATGGGCGCACGATCGGAAATCCTCGGAACACCTTGGTTTGTGTCATTCGCAGCGCGCAAATCCGGCGACGGCGCGTGGTTGAGAGCAAAATCCTATCGTGAGTCTCGCCAGGCACACTTTCGACGATCAGAATCAGTCGGCAGCAACTGGGCCGGGGAATTCGGCGCTACTTCCGGATCAGGCCTCGCTCTCTTCAGCCGCAACCGGGGTGACGGCTTCCCTCCCCTCTTCGCCGGTTCTGATCCGGTAAACCTTTTCGACGGGCAGGACAAAGATCTTTCCGTCGCCGACCTCGCCGGTCGCGCCAGAGGACAAAATCGCCTTGACGGTGGGATCAACGAAGTTGTCGGAGACCCCGATCTCGAGGCGAACTTTGTCGTGGAGCTCGACTTTGATTGTAGTCCCGCGATACGTCTCGACGGCTTCGGTCTCACCGCCGTGGCCACGCACTCTACTGATCGTGAGTCCACGGACCTCGGCGCGATACAGCGCCTCAAGAACGTCGTTCAGTTTTTCCGGTCGAACGATCGCCACGACTAGCTTCATCTCTCTAGCTCCGGTCCGCGTGAACGAGAATCGCGCCTTCTCCACTGCTGTAGGCTTCTTCGCCGTGCTGGGTGACATCCATGCCTATTCCTTCATCCTTCGCTGTCGCGCGAAGCGACGCAAGGACTCCCACCAGCTTGAGTATGACGTAAGTGCCTACGACGCTGTAAAGAATTGTCGCCACGATTGCGGCGGTCTGCACGCCAAGCTGCGCGACGTTGCCGAAGAGAGCGCCGTCAGCGGTGCCGTTCCATGCTTTCTGAGCCAGGACTCCAGTGAGGAGTGCGCCAACGACGCCGCCGACGCCGTGGGCGGAAACGACGTCGAGCGAATCATCGAGGCGGGTGCGTGCCCTCCAAAGGAGCGCGAAGTAGCTCGGTGCGGCGGCGATTGCGCCGACCAATATGCCCGAGGTGGGGCTAACGAAACCCGCAGCGGGTGTTATCGCGACGAGACCGACGACGATGGCTGTTGCCGCTCCGACTGCCGTGGTTTTCCGGGTACGCACTATGTCCAGAAGGCTCCAAACAACTAGAGTAGCCATCGGTGCGAGCATAGTGTTCGCGAATGCGAGCGCGGCGGATGCGTTGGCGCCGAGTGCGCTGCCGCCGTTGAAGCCGAACCAGCCGAACCATGCGAGGCCGGCGCCGAGCAGCGTGAACGGAACGTTCTGCGGAATAATCGCCTGACGCGCGTAGTCTTTGCGCGCGCCGAGGACGACGGCGACAACGAGTGCCGCGGCGGCGGCGTTGATGTGGACGACGGTGCCGCCGGCGAAATCGAGGGCACCCAACTTTCCGAGCCATCCACCGCCCCACACCCAGTGTGCGATTGGGGCGTAGACGACAACGGACCAGAGAGTAATGAAGGCGAGGTACGGGCCGAATCGCATGCGCTCGACGATCGCGCCGGAAATGAGGGCGGCGGTGATTACAGCGAAGGTGGCCTGGTACGTCGCGAAGAGGACGTGCGGGATCGTTCCGTGCGCGTCGAGTCCGACATTACGGAACAACGCGTGGCCCGCGCCGCCCACCCAGTTCGAACCCGGCGCAAAGGCGAGCGAATAGCCGATCAGAGTCCACGCGATGCCGACAAATCCTAGGGCGACGTAGCTCATCATCATGGTGTTGAGCGTGTTCTTCGCCCGGACCATGCCGCCGTAGAAGAATCCGACGGCGGGGGTCATCACCAACACCATGGCGGTGGCGACAAGCATCCATGCGGTGTCGGCTTGGCTGATGGAGCTTGCTTGCATCGATCGCCCTCGCTTGGGTGGGTGATGCCCCGGAGAAAATACTGGATTCGGGCGACCCCGGCACCCTTAAGTTTAGGCCTATGACGGCAAATCTCTCGCGCGCGGTTCTGGTTTTCGTGACCGGCCTTGGTTGCGCCGCGAGTGGACGCCCGACGGTGGCGCCCATCTCAGATCCGATTCTTGCGCGCGGTTTAGCCACCGCCGATTCACTGATCGAGGCGCGGGTCGGAACGCTGATTCCTGGGGCCGTGCTTCTGGTGTCGAAAGACGGGAGGGTCGTGCACGAGCGCGCTTTCGGGTATGCGCAGCTCAACGACTTCGAGATGAAGAGGCTCGCGGAACCTCGCGTGATGAGGACCGGGACGATGTTCGATCTCGCCTCAGTGACCAAGGTCATGGCGACGACTTTCGCAATCATGATGCTGGTGGATCGCGGACAGGTTTCGCTCGACGCACCGGTCTACACTTATCTACCGGATTTTCGTGGCGCGCATCTCGACAGCATCACTGTTCGCAACCTGCTCCAGCACTCGGCGGGACTCGTGCAGTGGCAGCCACTCTACTACCACGCAGCCAATAGCGCACAGACGTACGCCGTGATCCGCGACATGCCTTTGCAGTGGGGCGTCGGCGAGGCGCGCCATTACAGCGACCTCGGCTTCATGCTGCTCGGCTACATTGTCGAGCGCGTGAGCGGACAGCCCCTCGATGCCTTTCTCGAGCGGAACCTTTACGGTCCGCTCGCGCTCGTCGCGACGGTGTTCAATCCGAAGGCACAGGGGTTCACCGATTTCGCGGCCACAGAGCAAGGGAACGTCTACGAAAAGCACATGGTCTACGATTCGACTTTTGGATATCTGTACAAAGGTGATCCAACAGCGTGGAATGGCTGGAGGCAGTACGTCCTCAACGGCGAAGTCGACGACGGCAACGCGTTCTACGCGAACGGCGGCGTCGCGGGTCACGCCGGGCTTTTTTCGACGGCCGCGGACCTTCACGTGTTGCTGGATCTTCTGAATGCACGTGGCAGATACGCGGAGCGACAATACATCCGACCGGAAATCGTCGACCAGTTTCTCACGCTCGACAAATATCAGAACTACCTCGGCTGGGAAGCGCCGAAATACCTGCCGGCGGGAAGCTTCTCGCATAACGGATTCACGGGCACCTACCTGACGGGGATTCCGTCGAGAGGACTATCAATCGTACTTCTCACGAATCGACAGAACATGGGCACTAACTCTCGCGGATTTTTCCCCGACGTCGGACCGCTGCAGCAGGCCGTGGCGCGCGCGGTTACCAGGCGGGAAGCGGGAAGCGGGAGGCGGGAAGCGGGAAGCGGGAAGCGGGAGGCGGGAAGCGGGATGCGGTGGCTACCCTAAGAGACCCGGTTCCGGCGACGCCTCGGTGAGGTGCGTCGCGCCGCGGTGGAAGATCATATAAAACGGCAGACCGATGGCGATCAGCAGCAGGCCCGCAGCTGATTCTACCGGGGTCGTGGAAATGCTGTTGATCACGAGCCACGCCGCGACGAGGACGAAGAGAGCTGGTACGACGGGATATCCGAGCGCGCGATATCTGCGGGGCGCGGCGGGAAGCTTTCGCCTGAGCACAAAGAGCGAAGTTCCAACGAGCGCCGTAAAGAGCCAGACCGCGAAAATCACCGACGTTGTGATCTGGTCGAACGTACCGGACAAGGCGAGAACGCAGGCCCAAATTCCCTGGAACCAGATCGCGTTGACGGGCACGTGAGTGGTGGGACTCAACTTCGCCAGCGGCCCGAAGAACAAACGGTCGCGCGCCATGGCGAATGGGACGCGCGAATTCATCATCGTAATGCCGTTCAGCGCGCCGATCGCTGCGATCATGAACGAGAGCGACACGATCCGCGCACCATAGGAGGAGAAGGCCTGCGCCGCCTTGGCCGCGACCGGAAGTGCATCGCGGTACGCTGTCGAGTTCGACGAGAGAATCTCGCTGAACGGCAGCGCGAAGAAGTAAGCAAGGTTCGTGATGAGATAGACGGCGATGACGATGAGCATGCCGTAGATGAGCGCGCGCGGGATGTTGCGTTCGGGTTTTTCGATCTCACCGGCCATCATCGGGACGTTCGACCATCCCTGATAAGCCCACAGCGCCGCAAGCATCGCCGCGCCGAACGCTCCGGCTCCAACGCGGGGAATCCCCGCCGTCACGGGGGCGTGCAGATGCGACCATGATCCGAGGCGCGACAGCAGGAACGCGCCGAGCACGATGATCGCAATTCCAGCAAGCTTGGCGACGGTCGCGACCCACTGCACTCGTCCACCGACGCCGATCGTGCGAGAATTGATCGCCGAGAAAAGAAGAATCACCGCGACCGCCACGAGCTGCTCGATTCCGAGCCGCCAGTGGACGACCTGTCCGAGAAGGTGGAAGTCGCGCGTCATCCACACCGCGCCGAGCGGCACGAAGGATCCCAGGAAAGAAGCGAGCGCGGTGGAGACGGCGGCGAGCCCGCCGCTGGCGATGAGCATCACGGACGTCCAGCCGAAGAGAAAAGCGGGAAGGTGGCCGTACGCTTCGCGAAGGAATACGTATTCTCCACCCGCTTCGGGCATCATCGCACCGAGCTCAGCATACGTCAGCGCGCCGGCGAGCGAGAGGAGTCCGGCGGCGAGCCACGCGAGGAGGACGTTGGATGGACTTCCAACCAGCTGCGCCATCGGTGCCGTTTTGAGAAACACTCCGGTGCCGATGACTGTGAGAAGGAGTGCGAGCGCATCGCGAAGCGACAGCGCGCGCACGAGTCCCTTTGTCGCGGGCGTCGCCTCGGTTTCAGGCGACGCTGCGGCGATGGAGCTCACTCTGGCGGGCGGTACACGTCGTGCGGGCCCGTGGTTCGAATTCCGTAAGCGGGCCGCACGTATTCCTCGGTCGTCGCAATTCCCTCCGCTTTATCGAGCTCGCGATTGCCGTGGTCGATGGAGGCGCGCTCTTCCTTGTACCGGCGGTACCAATCGCGGGTGACCTCGCCGGCGAGCTCGCGGTTGCCGATCCCGAAAGCGAGAGCGAGCGCCAGCGCGATCGCACCGAACAGAATCGCAAACGCGGTGGTCACGATCTCAGTAGCGACGCCAAGTTCCTGGAGCGCCATGAATATCGCGAGCATGACGACGCCGCCTTTGCCAACGCGAGCGAGCGTCGGTCCGCCATGGAGGCCGCCAGCGGAAGCCATGATCAGTCCGCCGACGAAAGCGCCGAGCACGATGCCGACGATCATGATGACGATCGCGGCGATGACGCTCGGGATGTAGCTGACCAACTCCGAGAAGACGTTCGCGAGGGATTCGAGACCGAGGGCGTTGGCGGCCACGAGCATCACCGCGAACATGACGAACCAAAAGACTAAATTGCCGGCGACACGCGTCGGATTCACTCGCGAGCCGGATCGCTCGACTGCATCCATAACTCCGCCGCGCTCGAGGAGCTGGTTGAGATGGATGCGTCGCATCAATCGGTCGGTGCCTTTCTCCAGCAGTCTCGCCAGGAGGTAGCCAGCGAAGAGGATGACGAGCGCGCCGAAGAGAGCGGGGACGTAGCCATAGAGCTGCTCAAAACTTCCCTGCAGCCTTTCGCCAAATGTGAGTGTCGTCGTGGTGTCCACTAGAACCTCACTTCAAGTAGGGAATGGTTCCCTGGAATGCGGGCTGCCGCAAGGGCGGCGCTCGCAGGGTTGAAAGCTACACGAAATCGCGGCCGTCCGGCGTCGGGATTGGGGCGGAGGTATCGCTCGGTGACGATCAGGCCCGCGAGTCCACCCGCGACTGTAAGGCCACCGATGGCGTGTGGATTGTTTCGGGTGCTGGTCCCAAGGGCCGCGATTCCGGCGCCCATGAGCGCGCCGGCGCCCGTTCCAAGAGAAAGTCTGTCGGCTTCGTCTCGCTCGTGGTCGTAGCGTTGAACCAGAAAACGGTCACCGGCCATCATGCCGAGTACGCCGCCGATCGTGGCGGCCGTCGCGAAGTGAGAGTACGAGCTGTTTTTGTTCAGAAGAGAGATTCCAGCGCCCGCGCCCAACGCCGCGGTAGTTCCAAGCGTCTCGATATCACCCGCAGTCACGTTGTACATCGCGTTTCTCGGGTAGAGCAGTCCGAGTGGATAGCCGATAAGACCCGACGCGAGTACGACGGCGACTTCGGAGCGATCGGAGAGACGACGACGCGTGCAGTTCTCGACAAGGGCGACTGCATCGAACGTACACTCGGCTTTTCCGCGCAGCGCCTCCATAGTGCCGAACCCAATCAGAGCCCCTGCTCCGGCGCCAAAGCCAGCGCCGACAGCGTCTGCCTCGGTCATGTTGCGTGCAGCGCGGAGGCCAATCGCGCTTCCGGTCAGCCCTCCGATGAATGCGCCGGCGAACTGTGCCTGGTCGCTGCCGTGCAGAAGAAAGCTCGTCGCCCATCCGGCGAGGGCGCCGTTCAATCCCATGTTGGTCGAGAGGTCCGCCTGCGGCCGAGCGACGAACATGCGCCGTGATATCTCGGAGGCGGCGAAGAATGTACCGCCAGCCACAACGAGGTATCCGGCCGATTGGCTACTGGCGTTATCGCCGATCGCGCCGGCAAACGCGGGACCGTACACGAACAAGCCGAGCAGCGACTGACCTCGGATGAACGCGTTGCGCGCATCGGTCCGCGCCATGATCGTCTCGCGCGGCAACTTCGAGACGACGGCTCGGATCGCTTCCCGATCAATTGCATTCAGACCGTAACGCTCCACGACTCCGGTTCTGCGAGTGACCGCGAGCACGTACGTCGAATCATTGGCGGTAAATAGCCGGGCATCGGTGAATTCACCCGACACTGGCCACCAGGGTGGACGAAGCGCGGCGCGATCGGCGAGGAACGGAGTCATAACCGTCACGAGACCGGCGCTGTCGAACGGAACGGGGCGCTCGATCACCTGGGCGTGAATGCGGGAGACCGGCAACAGGATCAAGGCGCCGATGGTGACGAGGCGTCGGGTAAAATTCATTTCGAACAATTCGTGTGTTAGCGAGGCCGAGCTGGGCCGCCTCGGAGGAGCGTTACCGCCTCGGCTGGAAAGGATTTGTCCCGCAAGATATGCGCGGGTACCGGAAATTGCCCGCTCGAGTTTGGTTCAGCCGCGCATTCGAGCGTTCAGGTCCTCGTTCCGCGGTGAATATCGAAGATCGCGCTGCGCCGGCATTGAGGGCATATGAGCCAGTCGCGCTGTCGTGCGTAGCCCAGACCGAAAGATCCGCCACCAATTTCTCGACGCGTCATGGAGGCGTGGCATCGCGGGCACTGCGGTGTTTTGCCGGACGCAAAATCGGCGCGAATCGCCTGGAGCTCCGATGCGGAATACTGGGCCTGATCACCGGTGGCAGCAGACGGCGCGCTTGTGTCTGATTCGTCTTCGGCGGCACTCATTCGGGGATTCGCACCACGATCTTTCCGAACTGCTGTCCACTCTGGAGACGCTCGAATGCCTGGCGTCCCTGTGAGATGTCGAACACCGAGTCGACGAGCGGTGTCAGGCGGCCGGCGCGGTACTCGTTGGCAATAGCATCGAACTCCGCGTCGTTGCCCATCGTCGAGCCCATGATGTCCCACTGATTCCAGAACAACCTGCGGATGTCCATCTGGACCATCGGTCCCGACGTCGCTCCGCATGTGACGAGGCGTCCGCGTTTGCCGAGTGCGCCGAGCGATTTCGTCCAGGTCGCTTCGCCAACTGTGTCGAAGACGACGTCGACGCCGCGCTTGCCGGTGCGCGCCCTGATTTCCTTTGCGACATCTGTCGTCGTGTAGTTGATGAGATTCACGGCGCCGAGTCCGCGCGCGAGTGCGAGCTTGTCTTCGCTGTGGGACGTGACCCAGGCGGTCGCGCCGATGTTGCGGACGATCTCGAGCGCGGCGAGCGCGACGCCGCCGCCAATTCCCCAGATGAGCACGTTGTCGGATTTTTTGACGCGCGCTCTGGTGACGACCATCCGCCACGCCGTGAGCGTCGCGAGAGTGAATGCAGCGGCCTGTTCGACGGGTTTGTCTTTTGGAATGCTGCGCGCGTTCGTCGCCGGGACGACGATGTATTCGGCCAGAGTTCCCGGCGCGTGCTCGCCAAGGATTCCGAATTTCACGCAAAGGGACTGCTCGCCGGCCTCGCAGTACTCGCATGTGTGGTCGCTCAGGCCGGGATTTATGATGACGCTGTCGCCAACCTTGAGCTGATTGTCGGAGGTGCCGCTGATATCGCCGATCGCATCGACGACTCCGGTGGCGTCGGCGCCCAATACCCACGGCGGGACGATCGTGACGCCGGGCATTCCGGCGAGGACGAAGAGGTCGAGGTGGTTGAGCGCGGCGGCTTTGACGCGGACGCGTATCTCGCCGCGTTTTGGCTCGGGCTTCGGCAGATCCGTGCGGTACACGATCTGGTCGAGTCCGCCGTGCGCCGAGATGGTAAGTCCTCGCACGCGATTATGGGAGCGTTATATTCAGTCGGATTGGTGATTTCGAACGCTGCAAGATACCGATTTTGATTTCTATTCGCTCCGGATCAGTCTGAATGCTCTCCATAAAGGTGCCTCCGCTCGGTGAATCGATCGTCGAGGCGACGGTGTCGCGGTGGCTGAAGAAGGAAGGCGACGCGGTGGCGTCCGGTGACACGGTCGTCGAGTTGGACACGGACAAGATCACGGTTGAAGTTCCGGCGCTTAAGGCCGGAGTTCTGTCCAAGCAGGCCGTGAAGGAGGGCGACGTCGTGCACGTCGACGACGTGCTCGGACAGATCGACGAGTCTTCCGTCGGCGCTTCGGCTGGCGCTCCTGCGCGGGTCGCGGCCGGGGTATCTGCTCCGCCAGCTAGTCCTCGCCCGATCTCCGAGCCCGCCAAAGACAAAAGCGGCGGTCTCGGAGGGGCTGCGGGCGCTGGCTTCGCAGATACCCCGGCCGCTCCTCGAC
>JBOHTC010000044.1:0-1404 GCA_050733495.1 Gemmatimonadaceae bacterium
ACATGAAGCCGGGCTCCAGGACCCTGGCGCTCAGTTGTCGAAACGTCATTTCCTGATCGCCCCGAACGTGACACCGCGCAGCAGGTGCTTGCGCAGCAGGAAGGTGAAGATCGCGACCGGCAGCAGAAACAGGAAACTGCCGGCCGCGATGGTGGTCCAGTCCGTGATCCCGGACCCCATCTGCGACGGAATATAGGGCGGCGCGGTCTGTGCACGGCGATTGGTCATCATCAACGCGAACGCGTATTCATTCCAGGCGGTGATGAAGCAGAAGACGGCGGTCGCAGCGATGCCGGTCGCCGCCTGCGGCAGCACGATCTTGAAAAACGCCTCCATGCGCGTGTAGCCGTCGACCAGCGCGGCCTCCTCGTATTCCCTGGGGATTTCGTCGATGAAGCCTTTCATCAGCCACACCGAGAACGACAGGTTGAACGCGGTGTACAGCATGATCAATCCCACGTGCGTGTCCACCAGGTCCACCGCCCGGTACATGAGGAACATCGGAATCGCCACCACCACCGGCGGCAACATTCGCGTGCTGAGGATGAAAAACAGCCAGTCCTGCTCGCCCGGCATGCGAAAGCGCGAGAACCCGTAGGCCGTCAAGGTGCCCATGGCCACCGCCAGAAACGTACTGCTGACCGCGATGATCAGGCTGTTGAGGAATCGACTCGGGTAGCCCGAAAGCTCGACGTTGCCCTCGGAGTCCTTGATGATGCGTTCGCCCTGCTGGTAGATGCGCTGCTCCCACCAGGGCGCCCGCTCGACCACCTTGGGGTCGGCTTCACCGATCAGCTGCACGCGCTTGGTGAACAGCTTGATGAACGCCGTCACCTCGGGCTGGAAAAATACGGTCGGCGGCACCGTCGTCGCCAGGCTGCGCGGCTTGAACGCGGTCGAGGCGATCCAGTAGATCGGCACCAGGTAGACCAGCGTGAGCAGCACCACGACGGCGACCGCCGCGCGGTTCAGGGCCTTGTGGCGATTGGACTGGACAGCCGCCATTGCGTCAGCGCTGCTTCGCGCGATTGAGGTATTTCACGTAGATGTTGGTGATCGCGAGCACCATGATGAGCACCATGTAGGCCAGCGCGCAGGACGGACCTGTCTGCCACTCCTGGAACGCGAGCCGGTAGAGCTTGATCGCGATGAGCTCCGTCGTGTCCTGGCTGCTCATGATGAAGGCCAGGTCAAAGGTCTTGAAGGCCTCCATGGTGCGGAAAATGATCGCAATCAGCAGCAGCGGCGCCACCAGGGGAAGCGTGATGCGCGTAAACGTATACCAGCGCCCGGCGCGGTCGATCGCGGCCGCCTCGTACAGGTGCTGCGGAATGGCGGACAGGCCGGCCAGGCACAGCAGCATGACGAAGGGCGACCACATCCAGATGTCCGTGATGGCGACGG
>JBOHTC010000045.1:0-42100 GCA_050733495.1 Gemmatimonadaceae bacterium
CTTCCCGCTTCCCGCCTCCCGCTTCCCGCTTCCCGCCTCCCGCTTCCCGCTTCCCGCTTCCCGCTTCCCGCCTAAATAGATTCCGAGAGGTTGTCGATTCCCGCGATCCCCGTTCGACGCATGTGCAGAGACCAGATGCACCGGACCAAGCCGCGTCGTCTGGTAACACCACCGAAACCAACCAGGAGAAGACTGCAATGAGATTCATGGTGCTGGTGAAAGCCAACAAGGACTCGGAGGTCGGAGTTCTTCCCGACGAGAAAATGCTGACCGAGATGGGCAAGTTCAACGAAGAGCTGGCGAAGGCTGGGATCATGCTCGCAGGGGAGGGGCTCCAACCGTCCTCCAAGGGCGCTCGCGTGAAGTTCTCGAATGGCCGAGCGACCAAGGTGACCGACGGACCGTTCTCGGAGACGAAAGAGCTGATCGCCGGGTTCTGGCTCTGGCAAGTGAAGTCGAGGGCGGAAGCGATCGAATGGGCCAAGCGCGCTCCTTTCAGCGACGAAGAGGTGGAGATCCGCCAGGTATTCGAAGCGGATGATTTCGGCGAGGCGCTGACGCCGGAGCTGCGCGAGCAGGAAGCCCGAATCCGCGAGCAGGCCGTCGCAGAGCGGAGATAACGCCATGGACTCGCTACCGGCGCCGACCACGCCATCGAAGCGGCGGATCTGGGCAGGGCGCATTATCAGTGGCCTGGCAACGGCTTTCATGATCTTCGATGCCGTGGTTCACATCTCGAGGAGTCCTGCCGTTGTGGAAGGGTTTACCAAGGCCGGCTTTTCTCTCTCTCTTCTCGTTCCGCTATCGATAATCGAGCTGATCTGCATCGCCCTTTACGTGACTCCGCGTACCGCTGTACTGGGCGTGATTCTGCTGACCGGTTATTTGGGCGGCGCAGTAGCGACGAACGTCCGCATGGGAATGCCAATGTTCACCTATATTCTGGCGCCTGTTTACATAGCGGTTCTGCTCTGGCTTGGGCTGTGGCTGCGCGACGACAGAGTGCGGTCACTGATCCCCTTGCGGAGTAAAATCGGCGTCAACTAGTCGGCCGCTCTTGCATTGGTCGATGAACCTTGTGTGATTGGTAGCCGTGACGGCTACCGATACACACAAGGCAATCGACGCAGTCTGGCGAATCGAATCCGCAAGGTTGATCGCCGGGCTGACGCGCATAGTTCGGGACGTCGGCATCGCGGAAGATCTTGCCCAGGACGCGCTCGTTGCCGCACTCGAGCAATGGCCGACTTCTGGAGTACCGCGTAACCCGGGCGCCTGGCTCATGGCGACGGCGAAACACCGCGCAATCGATTTGATGAGACGGGACAAGTTGCTCGAGCGGAAGCACGAACAGGTCGCCCACGACCTCGAGGCACTGCAGGAAAAGGCGGTCCCCGAGCTGGAGGAAGCAATCGACGACAACGTTGGTGACGATTTGCTCCGCCTCGTCTTCATCGCATGCCACCCGGTTCTCTCCACCGAGGCCCAGGTCGCGCTAACGCTCCGGCTACTCGGCGGACTCACCACCGATGAGATCGCGCGCGCGTTCCTCACTCCAGAAGCAACCATTGCGCAGCGAATAGTCCGCGCCAAACGCACGCTCTCCGACGCGCACGTGCCATTCGAAGTGCCACGGGGGACTGACTTCACGGCTCGACTCGCGTCGGTCCTGCAAGTGATCTATCTCGTATTCAACGAAGGCTACTCCGCCACCGCTGGAGACGACTGGATGCGCCCAGCGCTCTGCGAGGACGCTCTCAGGCTGGGTCGGATACTCGTCGGGCTGGTGCCGAATGAGGCCGAGGCTCACGGGCTGGTAGCTCTGATGGAGATTCAGGCCTCACGCTCACGGGCTCGTGTCGGCTCGTCGGGCGAACCGGTGCTGCTCCTCGACCAGGATCGTGGGCGCTGGGATCAGCTGCTCATTCGCCGCGGGTTGACCGCGCTCGCTCGAGCCGAGCAACTATCGGAGGCGCGAGGGCCGTACACTCTCCAGGCCGCGATTGCGGCGTGTCACGTGCGGGCGCGCACGGGCGACGAAACTGACTGGGCCCGAATCGCCGCGCTGTACGGCGAGCTGGCTGCAACTGCGCCCTCCCCGGTGGTCGAGCTCAATCGCGCGGTGGCGGTTGCGATGGCGTTCGGGCCGCGCGCCGGTCTTGCGCTGGTCGACGCACTTACGACGGAGCCGAGTCTAAAGAGCTACCACCTGTTGCCGAGCGTGCGCGGGGATTTGCTCTTCAAGCTCGGACGAAAAGGCGAAGCGAAGACAGAGTTCGAGCGCGGAGCGGCGCTCACGCGCAACACGCGCGAGCGCGATCTGCTATTGGGCCGCGCGGCAGCGTGCGCGTGAAATCGGTCGCTCAGGCGAAGCGCTTGAGCGATCGCGCTCTCGCCTTTTCCATTTCCTCTTCGCGATTCCGAGGCGGCGCATTCGTTTTTAGCGAATGAACCAATCGGTTCGCGGCGGCAGTGACTTCGTCCACGGCGGTGTTGAAGGCGGCCTCATTCGCTTTCGATGGTCGCGTCGCCCCACTCAGCTTCCGCACGAACTGCAGCGCAGAAGCCCGGACCTCGTCGTCCGTCGCTGGCGGGTCGAAATTCGCTAATGTCTTGATGTTTCTGCACATCTGATTTGTCCTCTATTTGGTTGCTGTCTTAGCGCAGCTCCCTCACTGCTTTTTCAACCTCTTTCACGTGGCCAAGAATCTGAACCTTGGGGAAGATTCGCGCGACCTTGCCTCCTCGATCGATAATCACCGTCGTGCGATCGATGCCCATGTACTTGTGCCCGAACATCGACTTCTCTTTCCAGATTCCAAACGCCTCTGCGAGCGCGTGGTCGTCGTCGACCAGCAGCCGGTAGGGAAGGTCATGCTGCCGCTTGAATTTCACGTGTGACTGAATGCTGTCTGGACTTACTCCAATAACCACTGCGTCCATTTCCCCGAACCGGGGAAAAGCGTCGCGAAAATCGCACGCCTCCTTCGTTCAGCCGGCAGTATTGTCTTTGGGATAGAAAAAGAGCACTGCGTTCTTTCCAGCCAGCGAATCGCGGGTGACTACGGTTCCATCGTCAGCCTTGAGCGAGAAATCGGGCGCGGGGTCGCCTTCACTAATCGCCACTCTACTTTGCAGCTGCTTCCTGCTGATCGAGCAGGCGGTTGCACATGGCGGCGAGGGATGACGTGTCGTATTCCGAATCGTCGGTCGCACGCCAAATCCGGGTCGCCGATGGATTCTCTATCGGATGAAGAGTTATTTCCTCGACGATCGTCGCGCCCTCGCGCTGCTTCGGCGACCCTCGGCGCGAGACGACTCCGCGCCACACAACTATACGCAGCTCTCCCAGCACTTGATCGCTTCCGACGCCCGAAAACCACGACACGCTGACGGCCGCTTTGGGCGCCTGAAGGATGCAACCGTTCGGGGTGCGGTGCGCCTCGACGCGGGGCGCGATTTGTTCACCACGCTTGAGGACGCGTTCAGGCGCGAGCTCGTCGAGGAGCGCAGTCACCGCTCGCTGGACGGCGTTCTTGACCTTGGAGCTCGGAGGAGCCTTCCAGGGTGAGGATGTGGGATCTTTTGATGGGTTCATGAACGGAGTGTCGCGGTGATCGGAACGGTGGCGAGAACGGTGCGCAGCCTTGCACGACGTTGCGTAATCTACTCAGACGCGCGCTCATGAGTGGGCTCCCCAGCTAAGTTGCCGATCACGGAGCCCGCTGCACGAGCGCGATTGTGAAGCCATCGTAGCCCTTGCTTCCCACCGTCTGGATTGTCGTCGCGCTTAGGCCTGAGTCCGCCGCGAGCATGTCGTTGAGACGCCGCACCCCGATGACGCTCGGATCGTCGCTCGCCTCATCGATGATCGCGCCGTCTCTGATCACGTTGTCAACGATGATCACGCTACCTTTTCGGGAGAGCTTCTTCGCCCACGCGAAGTATTCCGGAATGTTGGGCTTGTCGGCGTCGATGAAGATCAAATCGAATGGGCCTTTGCGTTCGGTCGCGAGTGAGGGAAGCGTGTCGAGTGCCGCGCCAACACGAATCTCCACCAGCCGTGAAAGTCCGGCGCGATCGATGTTCGAGCGCGCGACTTCGGCATGGTGTGGATCAACCTCCAGGCTGACGACGCATCCGTCCGCTGGAAGCGCTCTCGCGAGCCAGATCGTGCTATAACCACCCAACGTGCCGATCTCGAGGATTTTCCGCGCGCCGCAAAGGCGCGCGAGCATCTCGAGCAATCTGCCCTGGTTCGGCGTCACGCTGATTTCGGGAAGGCCCGCCGCAACGCTCTCTTTGAGCGCCGACTCGAGCGCCTTGTCCGGTTTGACCAGCACTCGCGCGATGTAATCGTCGACCGCCGACCAAAGATCTGTGCTCATTTCAGTGTTCGAAGGCATGGACACCTCTAAGATCTAGCGATCCGTTCGGTTGACGAACGGTGTGATTAGACGTCGCCAAAGCGCATATCCCCGTGCGTTCAAATGCAGCATGTCCGGAGCCAGCAACTCATCTCGTGGCTGCCCGTTGTTGCCCAGCATTGGCGTGAAGACATCGATATAGGTGAGCAGGGAATCCGTCGCCGTATAGGCGCGCACCATGTCGTTCGTCGCGCGCATTTTGTCGGCAAGAGCCCAGCGCGATCTGCTTGGCTTGATCGCGACGAATGCAATCCGCGTTCTGGGAATTGCGTGATGCACGACCGCGACGAAGTCCTTGTAATCCTGAAGGATTTGTTCGGGAGTCCGATTATCGGCGAGATCGTTGTCCCCGGCGTAAAGTACGATCCGTCGGGGGCAATACGGCAGAACGATTCGTGGCGCGTAGTAAACGACCTGCGAAAGCTCGCTACCGCCGAAGCCGCGCTGGAGGACGTTGACCTGGGGGAAGTCGCGCTCCAGGTTCGGCCAGAGCCGGATCGAAGAGCTTCCCACGAACAGCACGCCGCCCTTTCGGGGAGGATGCGCGCGGTCTGCGGCCTCGAACTCGGCGATCTCGTCTTCAAACGGCTGTGGCTCTTTCGCCGAAACCTGGGCCGCCGGCGGCGGATTGCACTGCGCGGCCGATTGGGCGACCAGGGTGACGGCGAGCGCTGAAACGAGTACGAAGCCTGGACGCATGCAATCAACATTAGCACGATGCAGCCAGCCAGTCTAACGCCATCCTTCGCGCGGCGAACGACAGCCGCGGAGGTGTCAGACAATCCTGCTTCCGATTAAGTTCAGGTAGCAGTCATAAACCACATCTGCCGACGTACCAATGCCCGATAAATCCCGTACTCCTGTAATCGTTGCCGCTGCCCGAACTCCGATCGGGAAATTCCTCGGCGCACTATCTCCACTGAGCGCAACCGACCTTGGCGCCGTTGCGATTCGGGAAGCACTCAAGCGATCCCGGGTCGCGCCCGATGATGTGGACGAAGTCATCATGGGTCATGTGATTCAGGGCGGCACAGGCCAGGCGCCGGCGCGCCAGTCGGCGCTCAAAGCCGGAGTGCCAGCGACTGTGTCGGCTGTGACAGTCAACAAAGTCTGCGGTTCAGGACTCAAGGCGGTCATGCTGGCATCCCAGGCGATCAAAGCGGGCGATGCGCAAGTGATCGTCGCGGGCGGACAGGAGTCGATGTCGAACGCGCCGTACTACGTCTACGGGATGCGCAACGGAGTCAAACTCTCCGACCAGAAAATGGTGGATGGGATGATCAAGGACGGCCTTTGGTGCGCGTCGTGTGACGTCCACATGGGCGCCCACGCGGAGTACACGGCAAACAAGGCAACAGTCACGCGCGAGCAACAAGATCACTTTGCGGCGGCGTCACACCGTAAGGCAGTCGCTGCGATCGAAGGGGGCAAATTCACTAGCGAGATTGCGCGCGTGGAGATTCCTGGTAAGAAGGGGCCCACGGTAGTCGATACGGATGAGGGCCCGCGCAAGGACACTACCGTTGAGACACTTGCGAAGCTGCGGCCGGCTTTTCCGGGAAAGAACGGAGACAACGCGAACCTCACCGTAACCGCCGGCAACGCGTCGAGTCTGAACGATGGCGCCGCGGCGCTGGTCATCGTTTCCGAGCGATATGCGGAAGACCACAAACTCGAGATCCTCGGACGTGTTACTGGATACGCAACCGGGGCGACAGCTCCCGAAGATCTTTTCTTCGCGCCGATCCGGGCCGTGAGAAACTTGATGGCAAAAACCGGCAAGAAGATCGAGGACTTCGATCTAATCGAGGCGAACGAAGCGTTCGCATCGCAGGCGATAGCGGATGGTGAAGAGCTCGGATGGGATTGGAAGCGCGTCAACGTGAACGGCGGGGCGATCGCGCTCGGACACCCGATTGGCGCGAGCGGTGCGCGGGTACTGACGACTCTACTGTATGCGATGAAGGACCGCGGAGCCAAGACCGGTCTCGCCACGCTTTGCCTCGGCGGCGGTGACGCCGTCGCGCTCAGCGTCGAGCGTCCGAACTAGAACGCTTGAGATCATCGCCCGGCTCTGCGCTCCCGCCAAGGGCCCGGGTGTTTCTGGGAGCACTGTGGCGGACCGTGAGCTTCTACGCAATCGTCGTCGCCGCGCTCTTTCTCCTCGAGCGGCTCGCGCAGGCAACGGGTGGTCAAGGGCGCGTCGATCCGCGGAACATCCTCTTCGAGTGGATTACACTGGCGAGCGTTGCGCTCGCAACGTGGGTGATGCTCCGAAAAGTGGATCGACTTCCGTGGAGTGAGGTCGGACTCGATCGCAATGCGGCGCGACCAAGGCTGATCGTCGGTGGCGCAGCCATCGGTGGTTTGACAATTGGATGCGCCAGCGTAGTGCTCCTCTCAGTCCACATGCTCCGAATCGATGCGACCCCTCCCGGCAGTTGGTGGGGAGACGCGGGCCGGTCGGCGGCCCTTTTACTTCCCGCCGCCTTTTTCGAGGAGCTCTTCATCCGCGGCTACGTCTTTGCGATACTCAGGCGAGCGGCTGGTTGGAAGCTGGCATTAATCGTAACGAGCATCATTTTCGGCTTGCTGCACGTCGTCAATCCTGGTGCGGACTCGGAGTCGATTCTCGCAGTGGTCGTTGCGGGTTTTTTCCTCGGAACGATTCTTCTAGTAACGCGCAGCTTGTACGCCGCTGGTGCCGCTCATTTTGCGTGGAACTGGGTGATGTCCGGCGCGCTCCACATTGCGGTGAGTGGTCTGCCGTCGCGCGACCCGGATTATAGAGTGGTCGATTCCGGTCCCGACTGGCTGACCGGCGGGCCATGGGGACCGGAAGGCGGGCTCGCCGCGGTCGCGGCTATGTTCATCGTTCTCTTTTACCTGTTCGGGCGCCGGATGCGCCAGATGGAGTGGAAAGCATGACCGACCAGGTGGCGGTTGTTGGAGCGGGTCAGATGGGAAATGGGATCGCGCACGTCTTCGCACAGGCGGGATTCGGCGTCGTCATGATCGATGTCTCGCAGGACGCGCTGGATTCGGGGCGTGCGACAATCGCGAAGAACATCGAGCGCCAGGTGAAGAAGGGAATCATCCCTCCCGAGCAACAGGTTGAGGTCCTGTCGCGCATCGATCTGAGCATGGATCTCGAATCTGCCGCCGACGCTTCGCTTGTAATCGAAGCGGCAAGCGAGGACAGCGGACTGAAATTCCGGATCTTCACTGACCTGGATCGGATCGCCAAACCAGAGACAGTGTTAGCGACTAATACGAGCTCGATCTCGATCACGGAAATCGCCAGGCGCACGTCGCGGCCGGACAAGGTCGTCGGGATGCACTTCATGAATCCGGTTCCAGTGATGAAGCTCGTTGAGATAATTCGCGGTCTCGCGACGTCTGACGTTACGACTGAGTTCGTCACGGATCTCAGTACGCGGCTCGGAAAAACTCCCGTGGAAGTCAACGATTACCCCGGTTTCATCTCGAATCGCGTGCTGATGCCGATGATCAACGAAGCGGTTTATTGTCTGATGGAAGGGGTAGGCGAAGCTGCGGCAATCGATCAGGTGATGACGCTCGGGATGAACCATCCAATGGGCCCGCTGGCCCTCGCGGATCTCATCGGTCTCGACACATGCGTCGCCATCCTCGAGGTACTTCGCGACGGACTCGGCGATCCAAAATATCGGCCGTGTCCGCTGCTCAAGAAGTACGTCGCGGCCGGCTGGCTCGGTCGCAAGTCGGGTCGCGGCTTCTATACCTATAGTAAGTAGCCGGACGTGTCCTGGGCCCTTCATCCCCTCACAGAGGAGCAGACGGAAGTTCAGAAACTCGCGCGCGAATTCGCGGCGGCGGAAATCGTCCCGCACTCCGCCGAGTGGGATCAGAAGGCGTACTTCGAGCCGTCGCTGGTAACGAAGCTCGGCGAGCTCGGATTTCTCGGAATGATGTTGCCCGAGAAGTACGACGGTCTGGGCGCGGACACCGGCACTTATTTGATCGCTCTCGAGGAAATTGCGGCAGCGGATGCATCGGTCGCAGTGTTGATGAGCGTCCACAACTCGCTTCCTACCCAGATGATCCTCCGCTACGGAAGCGAAGCCCAGAAAAATCGTTTCCTGAAACCCATGGCGCGCGGGGAGCTGCTCGGCGCGTTTGCTCTGTCGGAGCCCGACGCCGGATCCGACGCGGCCGCCTTGACCGCGCAGGCTGTTAAGGATGGTGATTCCTGGATATTGAACGGCACCAAGGCTTGGGTCACGAACGGAAACACCGCCGGCGTGATCATGGCCATGGCGCGTACGGACACGAGCGGCGCGCGTCGAGGCGGCCGCGGAATCGGCGCCTTCATCATCACTCCGGATCTTCCCGGTTTTCATGTCGGAAAGAAGGAGGACAAGCTCGGACTTCGTGCCTCGCCGACAGTGCAGCTCACCTTCGACAACATGCGCGTTCCAGTCGAGAACGTGCTCGGCGACGAGACGCAGGGCTTCATCTATGCAATGCAGTCGCTCGACAACGGACGACTGGGAATTGCGGCGCAGGCGATCGGCATTGCTCGTGCGGCGTTGGAGCACTCCGTGTCGTACGCGGCGGAGCGCAGGCAGTTCGGAAAGGCCATCAAGGAATTCGAGGCGATCCAGTTCAAGCTGGCCGACATGGCAATGCGCGTGTCTGCATCGCGGGCGCTGCTGCATGCTGCCGCAGCGGCCAAGGACCGCGGTCAGAACGTCAGGCAGTTCAGCTCGATGGCGAAGTTGATGGCGAGCGAGACTGCGATGTGGGTGACAACGCAGGCGGTGCAGATTTTCGGCGGGTACGGCTACGTGAAGGATTATCCCGTCGAGCGGCTTTTCCGCGACGCGAAAGTTACCGAAATTTACGAGGGCACTTCCGAGATCCAGAGAATCGTGATCGCAAGAGCGCTCTACGGGCAATCATGAACTTTTTCTCTGGACTCAAAATCGAATGAAGCTTTTCGAAACAATGGGAACGATGGGACACGAGGAGGTCGTGATGTGCAGCGATCCCTCGGTTGGATACAGAGGAATTCTCGCGGTGCACAGCACGCGGCTCGGTCCGGCGCTCGGCGGCACGCGCTTCTGGCAATACGCGACCGACGAGGACGCGATCACCGACGCCCTTCGACTCTCGCGGGGCATGACGTACAAGAACGCGGTCGCCGGCCTGCCGCTCGGCGGCGGTAAGTCGATCATCATCGGTGACAACAAGACGAAAGACCGGGAGAAAATCTTTAGAGCCCACGGTCGGTTCGTAGAAAGCCTCGGCGGTCGCTACATCACCGCTGAAGACGTCGGCACGAGCACGAAGGACATGGATTACGTGCACCTCGAGACGAGCCATGTCGCTGGTCTCGCGGGAAAATCGGGTGATCCATCTCCGGTCACCGCGCACGGAGTCTTCCGCGCGGTCCAGGCGTCGGCGAACCATGTCTGGGGCTCGGACAGCCTGGAAGGCAGGACGGTTTCCATTCAGGGATGCGGCAACGTCGGAAGACATCTCGCCGAGGAGCTGCACGAGGCGGGTGCAAAGCTGATCGTGTCCGATATCGACTCCGCGAAGACGGCGCGCGTCGCGCAGCTCACCGGCGCGAAGGTCGTTCAGGGTGATGCCATATTCTCCGCCGATGCCGACGTCTTTTCTCCGTGCGCACTCGGTGGAATCATCAACGACAAGACGATTCCGCAGCTGAAAGTCGGGATCGTCGCGGGCGGCGCAAACAATCAGCTGCTGGAAGAGCGTCATGGCGACGAGCTGAAGCGATGCGGAATACTCTACACACCGGATTACGTGGCGAACGCCGGCGGAGTGATCAACGTCTACGGCGAGGTTGCCGGGTGGAATGGGCAACGCGCGCGCGACAAAGCCGACGACATCTATGATACGGTGCTCAAGATCTTCGACATCGCGGAGTCGCAGAAGATTCCGACCTACGAGGCGGCGGATCGCCTCGCCGAACAACGTCTGGAGGGTGCAAGATGAGCGAGACGATTCCAATTGCTTCTGATCATGCCGGCGTCGAGATGAAGAACCGGCTCGTTTCGGAATTGAAGAAACTCGGGTACCAGCCCGATGACATCGGTTCGCAGAACGCGGATTCCGCGGACGACTATCCTGATTACGCCCATCCGCTAGCCAAAGAAGTGTCCGAGGGTAAAGCGAAGCGCGGGATCCTTCTCTGCGGCAGCGGCATCGGTATGGACATTGTGGCCAACAGATATCCCGGAGTACGCGCCGCTCTCGCCTGGGAACCGGAAATTGGAGCGCTCTCTCGCAAGCACAACGACTCAAACGTGCTTGTTCTCCCGGCTCGCTTCATGTCGGACGAAGAGGCCATAAAAACCATGAAGGCCTGGCTCGATGGTAAATTCGAGGGTGGCCGCCACGAGCGCCGGGTGGAGAAGATCGACCCGCCGCAGGCGTGATACGCCCCGCCCATCTGCCTCCGACTACAGGAAAGTTGATGCCCCAGACAAAAACGGCTCCGAGGAAACCCGCGGCGAAAATTTCGATGCCCTCAGGTACTCTCGGAGAGAGCGATCCCGAGATCGCGCGATTCATCGACCTCGAGGTGCAGAGGCAGCGAAGCGGTCTCGAGCTCATCGCCAGCGAGAACTTCGTGTCGCAGGCTGTGCTCGAGGCAATGGGCACTCCGCTCACGAACAAGTACGCAGAGGGTTTGCCCGGGAAGCGCTACTATGGCGGGTGCGAGTTCGTCGACATGGTAGAGCAGTGCGCGATCGACAGGGTGAAGAAGCTCTTCGCTGCCGATCACGCCAACGTGCAGCCGCATTCAGGCGCTCAGGCGAACGCTGCTGTGTACCTCGCCTTTCTCAAGCCCGGCGATGTAGTCCTTGGGCTAGACCTCTCACAGGGCGGGCACCTCACGCACGGTTCTCCCGTCAATTTTTCCGGACTTCTGTATCACGCGATTCATTACGGCGTCGGAGAGGATGGCCGAATCGACTACGCACAGATGCAGCGGATCGCGCGCGAGCAGAAGCCAAAGATGATCATCGCTGGAGCGAGCGCGTACGCGCGTATTATCGACTTCGAGCCGTTTGCCGAGGTCGCGCGCGAGATTGGCGCGAAATTCGTCGTCGACATGGCGCATTTCGCCGGCCTTGTTGCGACGGGATTTCATCCCTCTCCAGTACCCCACGCCGACGCCGTCACTAGCACCACACACAAGACCCTTCGCGGCCCGCGTGGCGGTCTGATCTTGTGCAAGGAAGAGCACGCCAAGACAATCGACAAAGCGATGTTCCCGGGAACCCAGGGCGGCCCGCTCGAGCACATCATCGCGGCGAAAGCCGTCGCGTTCAAGGAAGCGCTCGATCCATCGTTCAAGACTTATTGCGGACAGATCGTGCGCAACGCGCAGGCGCTCGCGAACGCGCTCACCGAGCACGGGTTCGACGTCGTATCGGGTGGAACCGACAACCACCTGATGCTCATCGACCTGCGCAACAAGAACGTCACCGGGAAGGTGGCCGAGAAAGCTCTCGACGTCGCAGGGATCACGGTGAACAAGAACACGGTCCCCAAAGAGACGCAGTCGCCGTTCGTCACGAGCGGTATCAGAATCGGAACACCCGCTGTGACGACACGCGGAATGAGAGAGCCCGAGATGAAGCTCATCGCCCGTCTGATCGACAAAGTGGTGACGAAGCCCGGTGACGCCGCGGTCGGGTTGTCAGTCAAAGAGGAAGTACTCGACTTGACGAATCGCTTCCCGCTCTACAAATCCTTGGCATCAATGGCGGAAAAAAAGAGTAGCAATGGCTGAGCTCGCATTTCGCGAAGGCATAATGGATCGGATCCGCATCCGGGAGCCAAGATTTCATGAGCAGGCGTACCTGTTCGTGCTATCCGCGCTCGAGATGTGTCAGTCGCAGCTGAACGTGCGCCGACACATTACCGGAATCGAGCTGGCCAACGCGTGCAGGCAGCTCGCGCTCGAGCGGTTTGGCCTCATGGCGAAGGTCGTTCTCGAGTACTGGGGCATATCGGCCACCGCCGACATTGGTGACATCGTGTTCACACTCGTCGATCTGGGATTTCTTCTGAGCCAGCCGCAGGACACGCGCGATGAATTCGCCGGCGTGTTCGACTTCGACAGGGCATTCGAGCGCGACTACCCCTGGAACTGCGCGCAACAGGCGTAAACTCAAACCGTCCGAGTAATGCCCCCATCCGTCAGGGTGGTCAGCGCGACGGAATCAGCGGAGCGCGATCGGGCAACCATTGAAAGAGGAACTCCGTCGAGCGTGCTGATGCAACGCGCCGGAGCGGCTGCCGCCGAGGAAATCTCTCGCCGCAATGCGGATCGCCTTGCCGATGGAGTCCAAATTTTCACTGGTCCTGGAAACAACGGAGGGGATGGATGGGTCGTCGCCGGCGCGCTCGCGCGCACGGGCATTCGCGTTACGGTTGTGGAGACAGTCGAGCCGCGCAGCCCCGACGCGATCGCGGCGAAGGGAGCAGCCATCGATCTGGTTAACAAAACGGGTCCCGCAAACGACAAGTCAAGCCGAGTGAGTAGTCGAGCCGGGCTAGTGGTCGACGCGCTGCTCGGAACAGGCGCCCAGGGGGAGCCACGCGGAGCCATCGCGACTGCGATCGATGCCATCAACCATCTTCGCGCCGAGGGCGTCCGTGTTGCGGCCCTCGACGTGCCGAGCGGATTGGATGCGACCACCGGTCGCCACGCGGCGTGTGTCATCGCGGATTCCACTTTCACATTTGGCGGGCTCAAGCGCGGTTCGTTGCTTGCCCGCGATTGCTGCGGCGAGATCGTCGTCCTCGATATCGGTCTGGACGATGACGTTTTGCGGGAACCCCAATCGACTTCACGATCGCCATCAATCAGCCCCTCGTTGGTCGACGGATCCTGGGTACGCGCGCACATTCCACCGATTCGATTCGACGCTCACAAGGGAACTCGACAGCACCTCGCGATAATCGGGGGAGGGCCAGGCATGCCAGGCGCGGCCGTTCTCGCCGCGCGCGCGGCGCTCCGAAGCGGAATCGGTCTGGCTCGCGTACTCGTGTCGAATGAGAGCATCGCCGCGATCGTTGGCGCGGTTCCGTCCGCGCTCATCGCTGAATGGCCCGCTGATAAAAGCGCGATAGCGAAGGAGGTCTCGGCATGGGCCAACGCGATCGTGATAGGGCCCGGTCTCGGAAAATCGGCGGCGACCCGTAAGCTCGTGGAGGATGTGGTGGGTGATTCAGAGCTCCCCGTTCTTCTCGACGCTGATGCACTGAATGTCTTCGATGGCGATATCGACGCGCTCGCTCGTCTGTTGCGAAACAGACCAGCGCTCATTACGCCGCACGTCGCGGAATTTTCCAGGCTTGCCGGCGTGTCGGTGCAGGAAGTCCTCGATAAACGATTCGACATTGGCCTCTCAATGGCGAGGACTCTCGGCGCGACCGTCCTTCTCAAGGGAGCGCCCAGCGTGATCTTCACCCCCGAGGGAGAGCGCTACGTTTCAGCGCGCGGAACCGCCGCGCTCGGCACCGGTGGAAGCGGCGATCTACTTTCGGGCATCGCGGGGACGCTTCTCGCCCAAACCGGCGACGCACCTGTCGCTGCATGCTGCGCTGCGTGGGTTCATGGGCGCGCCGCGGAATTTTGTGAGTACGTGCGCGGAACCACCCTCGAGGATGTTCTTTACGCCCTGCCACGGGCGTGGAACGAAGAAGAGCCGCCGACGAGGCCGCCGGTTCTGGTCGAGCTGCCCGCGGTCGCGCTGTGACGAAAGAGAAAACGAGCGAAACCGGTAACATCGAGCTCGGACCGGGGAAGGAGTTCGATCTTGTCCGAACGCTCGTTCACGAATGGGGGAAATCGGCGCAGCAGATCGGCGACGACGCCGCGATAGTCCGCGTGCCTGAGGGGGAGCAACTAGTTGTGACGACTGATACGTCGGTCGAGGGCGTGCACTTCCGCCGCGAGTGGCTGAGCCATTTTGAGATAGGATATCGCGCTACGGCTGCCGCACTGAGCGATCTTGCGGCGATGGCCGCGAGGCCGCTCGGCATCGTGATCGCGCTGACGCTTCCGGAAGCTGATCGACACGAGGCTCGTGCACTCGCCGTGGGAATCCGCGACGGCGCGTCCGCGGTATTGTGTCCCATCGTCGGTGGCGACCTCTCTTCCGGCAAGACACTCTCGCTGACCGTGACCGCGCTGGGCAGCGCCGTCCGCCCCCTCGCGAGATCTGGTGCGAAGGCTGGCCAGCGCGTGTATGTGACGGGGCACCTTGGTGGTCCTGCCGCGGCCTTGCTTGCGTGGCGCGCTGGTAAAGAACCCGCCGCGGCGGATCGCGCGCGCTTTGCAAACCCCGTTCCGCGCATTGAGCCTGCAATCGGTCTCGCACAGCGCGGTGCGACGTCCGCCATTGATATCTCGGACGGCCTCATCGCAGACCTGGGGCACATCGCGGCAGCGAGCAAAGTTCGCATCGAGATCGATGCGGATCTCATTCCCCACGTCGATGGAGTCTCAGGGCTCGAAGCGTCAAACTCGGGGGAGGAGTACGAAATCGTCGTTACTTCTCCTGCCATTGACACTCGGGAATTCCTTTCGGAATACGGCCTGCCGCTGACTGAGATCGGCCGAGTTGTTGCCGGACGTCCAGGCGTAGATCTCGTTGAGTCCGGACAAAAAGTTGCGCCTGCTCCGGGATACGATCACTTCCGCAATAAATGATTTCCTTTTTCCGAACAATCCTCGCTCTGGTGACGGCCTTTCTCGCGACGTTGCTGATCGGGTCCGCAGTGATCGTCGCCGCGCTCGTCGGCGTTCGCGACAAACCGGGCAGCATCTTCGACAAGGCACCTCGCTGGTGGTCGCGGCTCATTCTTATCGCCGCCGGGGTCAAGGTCAGGGTGCACGGGCTGGAAAAGGCTGGCGACGGTGATCCTAGGGTATTCGCATCCAATCACGTCAGCTGGTTCGACGTCGCCGCGCTCGCGATGGTATTGCCTCGGTACAAGTTCGTAGCGAAAGCGGAGCTCTTCAAAGTGCCGCTCTTCGGGCGGGCGATGCGCGCGGCCGGAATGGTTGAGATCCAGCGCGATAACAGGAAGGCTGCGTTCGGAGCTTACGAAGTTGCGGCTGACCGGATCAGGCAAGGGAATTCAGTCGTTGTGTTTCCTGAAGGCACGCGTGGACGCGCGTATCCGCTGAGACCATTCAAGAAAGGCCCGTTCGTTCTCGCGATAGCGGCGGGTGTGCCTATCGTGCCCGTCATAGTTCACGGGACGATCGAGATCCTGAAAAAGGGCTCACTTTGGGCTCATCCGGGGACTATTGATGTACATTTGCTCCAGCCAGTGAGCACCGCTGGTGTTGATTACGAGCACCGAGAAGCGCTCATGCAGACAGTGAGAACGAGGATGGCTGACGCGATGCGCGAGCTCTATGGTGTCGAGCCGCTTCCAACATTGGCCTCGCGACTCGCGTCTTCAATTGAAATTCTTTCGTCAGAATCCGAACCGACCGAAACCCGCTAATCAGACCAAACGAAAACATGTCAAGCATTGCAGAGATAAAGGCCCGCGAGATCCTCGATAGCCGCGGCAATCCAACGATTGAAGCAGACGTCACGCTCACGAGCGGTGCGGTTGGCCGCGCAGCTGTCCCGAGCGGAGCTTCGACCGGTGAGCACGAGGCTCTGGAGCTTCGCGACGGTGACGCCGAGCGTTACGGAGGAAAGGGCGTTGAGCAAGCGGTGCAAAGCGTCGAAGAACGAATTGCACCGGCGCTGGCGGGGCTGCCCGCGAGAGATCAGATGACGATCGACAGGACGATGATCGAGCTCGATGGCACCGACAACAAGGGGAAGCTCGGGGCGAACGCGATCCTGGCGGTATCGATGGCAAATGCGCGTGCCGCCGCGAAGGACGTGGGCATGCCGCTCTACAGATACCTCGGCGGTCCCATGGCGCGCACGATGCCTGTCCCCATGATGAACATTTTGAACGGCGGCGCGCACGCGACAAATACGGTGGATTTCCAGGAGTACATGATCGTTCCGATCGGAGCCACGAGCTTCCGCGAGGCTCTCAGGATGGGGACGGAGGTTTTTCACGCGCTCAAGAAGGTGCTCGTGAAGCGAAAGCTTTCTACGGGCGTGGGCGACGAGGGCGGATTTGCGCCCGATTTAAAGAACGACGAAGAAGCGCTGCGAGTAGTCGTCGAGGCGATCGAGACGGCGGGCTACGCGCCGGGTCGCGAAGTCGCGATCGCGCTCGATCCGGCGGCGTCAGAGCTTTACAAGGGCGGTATGTACACGTTCAAGAAGAGTGGAGCAGGGAGTCTCGATTCGGCAGGCATGGTTGATCTCTATCGCAAATGGCTCGACGAGTACCCGATTGTCTCGATCGAGGACGGCCTCGCCGAAGACGATTGGGATGGATGGGCGAAGCTCACTGCTGAATTGGGCGACCGCGTTCAGCTCGTTGGCGACGATCTTTTCGTCACAAGCACGGAGCGGCTTGCTCGGGGGATCGAGTCGGATTGTGCGAACGCGATTCTGATCAAGCTCAATCAGATCGGGACGCTGACGGAGACACTCGAGGCAATTGAGCTCGCGCGAGCGAACGGATATCAATCGATCATCTCGCATCGCTCTGGCGAGACCGAGGACACTTTCATTGCCGACCTCGCGGTCGCGACAGGGGCAGGGCAGATCAAGACTGGATCAGCGAGCCGCACAGATCGTGTCGCCAAATACAATCAGCTCCTTCGCATTGAGGAGCAGCTTGGAGCGGCGGCGGAATATCCGGGCGGGTCCATCTACGGTTTGTAGGTTGAGGACTCCGGAGTTCAGACTAACGGCATTGAGCACCAGCCCCCACGAAACCACCGAGCTTCACGCTCGGTAGTGAAGTGCGTGGGACAATCAACAATTCCGCTGACGCGTGCGGCCGGAGAGCGGGACGAATTAGTCCCGCTCTCCGCACCCGTATTATTTGATCGAGGGATAATCGTCGATCGCGCTGCTGTTCGTTACGCGCGTTTGATTGCTGCCGTCGGGACTCATGATATAGATCTCCTGATTCCCGTCCCGCATGCTCATGAATGAAATCTGCGCGCCGTAGCGTGACCAGCTCGGACGACCGTCTGCGGCGGTATTGTTTGTGATTCGCGTCTGTGAGCTTCCGTCTGCACCCATGGTGTAGATCTCGGCATTGCCATCACGCGTCGACATGAAGGCGATTTGGCTGCCGTCCGCCGACCACGTCGGCATTTGGTCGATCTGGGCAGCGGTGGTGAGCCTCACTACGTTCGACCCGTCGGCATTCATCAAGTAAACGTCGTTGGTGGTTCCGTCGCGGTTCGCCTGGAAGACAATCTTTTTTCCATCGGGCGACCACTCGGGCCAGAGGTCGCTCGCAGCGTTGTTAGTGAGGCGAGTTGGGCTCGAGCCATCCGCGTTCATGACGTAAATCTCGTTGTTGCCATCGCGGTCGCTGGCGAAGACAATCTTGCGCCCATCAGGCGACCAGAATGGATCGTTCTCCGCGGCCGTCGTATGAGTGAGATTTACGGGATCGGTTCCATCAGCCTTGGCGACGTAAACCTCGCGGTTGCCATCCTGCTCGGAGATGAAGGCGAATCGGCTGCCGTCGGGTGACCACACTGGCCGTGCATCTTTCGCGGTGTTGTTGGTAAGACGGACGAGGTTTGAGCCGTCTGAATTCGTGGCGTAGATCTCGTCGTTCCCATCGCGGTTGCTCACAAAGAGGATTCGCGGCTCCGTATTGGCGAATGGCGGGGCAGTAGGTGAGTCGGTGCCGCACGCGGCGACTGAAAGCGTGGCGGCGGCGAGAAATGCGGATCCGTATTTCATGGGAAACCCTCTCTAATGTTATGGCCGAGCATTCGGGGCCTTCGTCCGGGTCCGTTTGCTTGACCGTCTGTCTGACGGGGGGTATCCTAGCCCTCAACAATCTGCTGTTTATCTGCGCCCGGTCGGTTGCGTAGTATCCGGCGTCTGCGGATTATCGGTATCGGTATCTCGGATGATCTCGATCAGGTTTTTCGGCCCTATTCGTCTGGAAAGCGGTCCGGGAGGACCGATAATTCAGAACGTGCAGCGCCGGCGACTGGCGCTATTGGCCGTCCTCGCTGCCGCGCCATCGGGCCGCGTTAGTCGCGATAAGCTCGTTGGGATTCTCTGGCCCGATGAAACCATGGCGCATGCGCGGCACTTCCTGGCCGATTCCATCTATTCGATTCGGGCTGCGCTCGGTCGCGATGCGATTCTCACCGATGGCGACGATGTAATCCTGAACCCCGACGCAGTTACCACCGACGTCGGCGAGTTCGAAGCGTTTATCGCAGCGGACGAGCTGGAGCGCGCCATCCGGCTTTACCACGCTCCGTTCGTCGAGGGATTTTACGTACCGGATGCTCCCGATTTTGAGCGATGGGCGGAGCGCGAACGTAGCCGCCTCGGCTCACGGGCCGCCGGCGCAATCGAGTCGCTCGCTTCGCGCGCCGAGGCAGGGTCGGACTTCGCTGCGGCCTCCGAGTGGTGGAGAAAGCTCGCCGCACTAGACCCTTGCAACTCGCGCATTGCATTGCGATTGATGCGAGCCCTCGCCAATGCCGGTGATCCTGGCAGCGCGATCCAACACGCCAGGGCGCACCAAAAGATCGTGCGCGATGAGCTGGGTGCAGAGCCGGCTGCGGAAATTGGAGTTTTCGTCAGGACGCTCCAGTCTTCGCCATCTATTGCGCCAGCGGCCGCCGGCCTACAGCGCCAGGTTGAGGCCTCCGCGGCGCCGCTCGCCGCGACAGGGCCGACCGGCGGCGCGACTACATCGGCGCCTCCACTGCCGGCCACACCAACCTCTATGGAGGCGAAACCTCCCGCACGGGGACTCGCTATTGGAGTAGCCGCCGGATTTCTGTTTATCGTCATCGTAGGCGCCACCCTCAGCTATGAAAAAATCCACCGGTCGTCGGCGAATGAGTCCGTTCTCGCAAATGATGCCGAGCGGATTTCTTCGGTCGCAGTTCTTCCATTCGCTAACGTCGGCGGCGACCCCGCGGACGAATACCTCAGCGAGGGAATCACCGACGAGCTGGCCAACGCACTCAGCAAGTTCCCGGGAATGCGCGTCGCGTCACGCACGTCCGCATACTCGTTCAGGAAGATCGGGGCCGAAGACGTCAAAGAAATTGGGAAGAAACTCAACGTCCGGGCCGTGGTGGAAGGAACAGTGCGGCATTCCGGTGATCGTCTGCGAGTGACTGCGCAGCTGACGAATATCGCGGACGGGCTCGCTGTGTGGTCAGAGGGCTACGAGCGCCACATCAGAGACGTATTCGATCTCGAGGATGACATTTCAAGCGCCATCGCGAGTTCGTTGCAGAGGCGGCTCACGTCAGGTGCTTCGCCAGGCGCGGTCCAGGGAACGCAAAACCTGCACGCGTACGATCTGTACTTGAGAGGACGCTACCTGTGGAATGCGCGTGGCGCCGAGAACCTTCGGCGTGCGGCGTCGTACTTCGATTCGGCGATAGCGGCGGACCCGAGATTCGCGCGCGCATACGCTGCGCTGGCAATGACTGAGGGCCTGCTTCCCGAGTACACTGACTCCCCACCGGGAGACGCGCTGGAGCGTACGCGCACGGCAGCGTCGCGGGCACTCGCACTCGACAGCACGCTCGCCGAAGCTCACACCGCGCTGGGTGTCGCGGCGGTTCACGCGTGGGAATGGGCGAACGCAGAAAGCGAATACAAGAAGGCGATCGGCCTGGACCCGCGTTTTCCCACTGCCCATCAATGGTATGGCGAGCTTCTTTATCAGACGGCGCGACTGGACTCGAGCATCGCCGAGACGAAACAAGCGGCGGCTCTCGATCCGCTGGCGCCGATCACGGCCGCGGCCGTTGGGTATTCTTTGACGGTTGCGGGCCGTTATGCGGAGGCGATTGCGGTGTTCAAACAAGGGATCGAGCTCGCGCCTTCGCTCGGAGTGCTCCACGCGACGATCGCCGCGGCGTATTTGTTCAGCGGTGATTCCGCGAATGCAGTGCGGGAGGCGGAGACCGCTGCGCGCCTCGATCCGGAGCTGATGCTTCGTCGGGCACAGCTCGCATATGTGTACGCGATGACGGGCCAGCGTTCGAAGGCTGCGCAGCTCGTCGCATCAATGGAGCATCCTGCCGCCGGACGCTACGTCAGCCCAGGGGCTTTAGCGATCGCTTACATTGGACTGGGAGAAAAGGATAAGGCACTCATATCTCTCGAGCGCGGAGTTGCCACGCATGACATCTCGCTACTCACAGGCGTATCACTCTTGCCGGACCCCACGTTCGATCCGCTGCGAACCGATCCTCGCTTCCTCAGGGTTGTCACTCAAATGAATCTCACCCAGTTCGTCAACAGAGCTGCCAAGCCGCACATTTGAGTTGCGCCGGCCGACCGGTACTCAGAACGGATCCCGCCCGCAGGGAAACATTCTCGGTCTTTGTGAGTGCCGTGGTCCACAACGCGTTGCTCCGTGTGAGCGCGAACGTCAATAACGGGAAATGAAACGCGTCATCTGGTGGGGCTTGATTTTGATTGCGCTGTACTTCGCGGTGCAGGGCGGAGAGTACAGTACTCGCGATTTGTATGTGCTGAAACGACGGACGGCGACTGTGAGTCACGAGGTGGATTCGCTGCGGCGTCAGGTCGATTCGCTCGGACGCTTCCTCCGACTCGTCAAGTCGGACAGCGCAACGATGGAGCGAATCGCGCGGGAAGAATTCGGAATGGTGCGCGGCAACAAGGAAATTCTCTACCGATTTGGCGACGCGCCCGGGACTTCCGGGGATAAACCTCGGTGATTAGCTTACCGTCCTCATCGCGGGGTGGAGCAGCCTGGTAGCTCGTCGGGCTCATAACCCGAAGGTCGCGGGTTCAAATCCCGCCCCCGCCATAGGGTAGGATCAAACGGCCGGTCCGAGAGGGCTGGCCGTTTGTGTCGGTGAGTATGAAGCGTCGATCGGACCGCGTACCTACGCTCGTCAGATCGTCGCGGACTGCGGACCTTCGCCGGTATTTTGGCGTAGAGGAATCCGAAGACGGCTGGGTAGCTCAGCTGGTTAGAGCACGGCACTCATAATGCCGGGGTCGGGAGTTCGAGTCTCCCCCCAGCTATTCAAATCTCGGCGCTTGGATCGCGCGGATGCGTCGGCATCCGCGTTTCAGGTCCCTCACGGCGACATCGGTTGTCGCGGAAACCGCATGTACGCGCAGCCAGCGTTCTGTGCGCGCGCGAGACCAAAGATCCCCGACGGGACCGCGAATGCGCCGGGCACGAACGCAGCTTGAAGATTTCTATGGACGTCGTCGCTGTTGCGACCAGACTCCGTGGCGAGACGTGTGGCGAGATGGCCAAGTGCCAAGTCGCAAACCAGTACGATCGCTCCCCGTTTAAGCAAATCCTGGAGCATTGGCACCGTCACGCCGGGGCCAGGGTCCGGCGCCCGGTGCGAGAGAGGGTTTCGAACCGCAGGCTGTTTGGTGACCGGATCCTTTACATCGTATACCACGCCAAGCGCATAACGCTCCCACGCCGAGTCGTTAAGGGCGGCGGAGATCGCGTTCGTCCGAATATTCAGCACCACGCGCGCGTCGTAATTGCGCGAGCCGTATACCGCGGCGCAGTTGTCGAGATAACGTTCAGCAAAATAGAGCACCTCGGGATCGGCAGGATCTCCAAGGGTCGGCCAGTCGAAGACGGCGCGATCGGTCGCCTTGGCAATCGAGTCGATCCACGACAGGTCCCAGATGGGCTCGCGGCTGGCGGGTCGAGCAGGCGCCTGCGCCGCCTTCTGAGTCACGCGCGCGGAAAGAGCTCCTCCCGCCGCCAATTGGACAATATCGGTCACGAACTCACGGCGGGAGCTGCGATCAGACTGGCCGGTCATTTTGGACTCTCCTCAAAAGACGGAACCAACAACGCCTGCTCTTGGGTGAGAGCGCTGCCCGGCCAAGCGCGGGGAATGCGAGTATGAAAACTCCAAGCTACGGCTAGGAGCTTGGAGCTCCCTGCTTCGGTATTGTGGATGCTTCTGAGCTAAGAGGCCTCTACGCCGAGATTAGCTGAAAGCTCGAGATCAAATCCCCGACAGCACGACAAACTCGTCGCGCCGGTTCTGCGCGCGGCACGGCTCATCACGCGAGGTCGTGCACGATGGCTTCTCTTCGCCGAAGCTCACGATCTGCAACCGCCCAGAATCTATTCCGCGATCCGTGAAGTACCGGTGTGCAATCGCGGCGCGGCGCTGACTCAGCGCCATGTTGTATTCATCGGACCCACTATCATCCGCGTTGCCCTCGATTCGGACGCGAATCGTCGGGTTCGATTGAAGCGCTTCCACCTTCGCGTCGAGTAGCTGCAGGGCCGCATCGGTCAGCTCGGCCCGATCGAACTCGAAACGAACTGGCGTCGTGAGGGTGTTCCGGGTTTGCTCGCGCGCTTTCTCGGCACGCTCTTCATCAGCTTTGGCAGCAGCTGCGGCGCGATCCGCTTCTTCGCGAAGCTTTGCCCTTTCGCGATCCGCGGCGTCTGTCGCTGCGCGATCCGCCGATGCGGCTGGAGCCGGCGCCGACGCCGGCTTGTTGTGAGAGCAGCCGGTGGCGATGGCGCCCACGGCGATGAACGACACAGAAGCAAGGATTCCGTAACGCATGACTACCCCATTCGATGTGAGAGATTCAGTTTGAGGACGACTGGCGCGGCAAAAACGCTACGTATTATTTAGTCTTCTCCGCAAAATCACAAAACTGGGACGCCGATTTCTTTTCCCCACGCCATGCCCCCCTTTATTGCGCCCCGCGTGCCGCTTCTCCATACTAGCAGCACTCTCACCCCATCAGTGTGAAACCACAAACACGCCGCAATTTTCTAGCAACGCTCGGAGTGGCCGCCATCGGAGCCGTCAGCCGGGACGCGCACGCAGCAGCCGCCCTCTTCGTCAAACGTCGCAAGCTCGATAAAGTCGGGCTTCAGCTCTACACTGTGCGCGATCTGATGAAAGCCGACATGCCGGGGACAATCGCCCGCGTCGCCCAGATCGGCTACAAGGAAGTGGAATTCGCGGGCTACTTCGGTCGAACGCCGGACCAGGTTCGACAGCTTCTCGACCAGAACCACCTCACATCGCCTTCGACGCATCTTCCGTTCGAGTCGTTCGACAACTGGAAGAAAGTGCTTGCCGATTCGAAGCGCATCGGCCACCACTGGGTGACGCTACCGTGGATACCCGAGGAGAAGCGGAAGAGCGTCGACGACTGGAAAAAAATCGCGGCGCAGTTCAATAGCGTTGGCGCGCAGGCCAATGATGCGGGCCTGCGCTTCGCCTACCATAACCACGACCTCGAGTTCAAGCCCGTTGGCGGTACGCTGCCGTTCGACATTCTTCTAGGCGAGACCGATCCCAAGCACGTCGATTTCGAGATGGACATTTACTGGGTGTATTTCGGCGGCGCGGACCCGCTCGCTCTCTTCAACCGCTATCCGCACCGCTTCCCGCTCGTACACGTCAAGGATTCATCCGCACCGCCCGACAGGAAGATGGTGGACGTCGGAAGCGGCACTATAAACTGGCCGGCTATTTTTGCGCAAAGCCAAAAGGCGGGCCCCATCCGACACTACTTCGTCGAGCACGATCAACCCGCGGATCCGATCGCCACGATTCGCAACAGCTACAACTATCTGCACAACGTGACGTTCTAATCTCGATTTCCTCGCTGCATTCATCCCATTCAGGAGCGCTTTCCCAATGACCGGGAAGAAAGTCACGCGGCGCGAATTCGTCGGCGACGCGAGTAAAATCGGCCTCGGCGTCATGATCGTGCCGCGCCACGTTCTCGGAGGAGTCGGATATCAGGCTCCGAGCGATACGATCAACTTCGCGGTGATCGGGTTTGGAGGGATGGGCTCGGAAAACGCGCAGGAGCTCGCCAAGACGGAGAACCTCGTCGCCTTCGCTGACGTCGACTTCGCATTGTCCGAGAGCAAGGTCGCGGAAAAGCTCAAGGACGACAACAAGAAGGACCGGCCTGAAGGTCTTCTTCTCAAGCAGAAATTCGACAAGGCCGCCCGCTACTCGGATTTCCGCGAGATGCTGGACAAGCAGAAGGACATCGACGGCGTTGTGATCGCGACGCCCGACCATGTCCATGCAGTCGCGGCCAAGGCTGCGATGCAGAGTGGAAAGCACGTCTACGTGCAGAAGCCGCTTACCTACTCGGTGCATGAAGCGCGCGCCCTTCGTCAGCTCGCCCTCGACAACCCAAAACTTGTTACCCAGATGGGAAACCAGGGGCACTCGAGCGAAGGAGCGCGATTGATCAACGAGTGGATTCAGGCCGGCATCATTGGCCCCGTTCACGAGGTCCACGTCTGGACGAATCGTCCCGTAGTGTTCTGGCCGCAGGGAGTCCCACGGCCAACCGGTGCTCCCGCACCCAGTGCGCCGCCGAGTCCGTTCGGAAATCCATTCAGCTTTCGCTACGTCAACGAGCTCCTTGCCTCGGCGCTCGGATCCTATCCAGTGCCGCCAGGCCTGAATTGGGACCTCTACGTGGGACCGGTCGCCGAAAACGTTCCGTACCATCCGATCTATCATCCGTTCAACTGGCGCGGGTGGATCAACTTCGGCGTCGGCGCCCTCGGGGACATGGGCGCGCATCTCATCGACCATCCCTACTGGGCGCTCGGCCTCACCTACCCGACGAGCATCGAGGCGACGTCGACGCAGTGGGGAACGATGCCTGTTCCGCCCGATCCGAGCGCTGTCGCCGGAACGCGCGAGGCGAGAGGATCCAATAGACCGGTCTCTTACCCAGTGGCGACGGCGGTCCACTACCAATTCCCGGCGCGCGGAGCGCAACCGCCGGTCAAGCTCAATTGGTACGACGGAGGCTTGTATCCCCCGCGGCCCGATGCTTTGCCCGACGATGTCGCGCTTAAGAGCGAAGGCGGCGTGATCTTCATCGGCGAGAAGGGAATCCTGATGAACGACACCTACGGTTCCAACCCGCGGCTATTTCCCGTATCGCTCACTGAAGACGCAGCGCTCGTCCCGAAAACCTATGCGCGAATCCCGTGGAGTCACGAGATGAACTGGGTGAAGGCGATCAAGGGCGAGACGAAAGCGAGCTCGCCGATCGAGTACGCCGCTCAGCTCACCGAGACGATGCTCCTGGGCGTCGTTGCGTTGCGCACGGGCCAGGGAAGAAAGATTCTTTACGACGGCGAGCACATGACGGTGACGAACATCCCTGACGCGAACCAGTACCTGACGCGAGAGTATCGCGCAGGCTGGGGAGTCTGATCAATCCACTCACACGAGGATTTCATGATTCATCGAGCTGCCACACGCGCCGCGATCATTGGTCCACTGGCTTTCATCTTCGCTGGATGCACCCAAATGGGAAACAGCATGCCGGCGGCGAGCAGCACGGCTTCGGGCGCGACGCCCTTGACGGCTGAACAAACTGCGGCCGGCTGGCGCCCGCTGTTCGATGGTACGAGCCTGGCTGCCTGGAGAGGCTACAAGGAGCAGGGCGTTCCGGCCGGATGGCACATCGTCGATGGAGTTCTCACAAAATCCGGGTCCGTGAATGACTTGGTCACGCGCGATCAGTTCGGAAATTTCGAGCTCGCTTTCGACTGGAAGCTCGCACCCGGCGGAAATGCCGGTGTTTTCTATCGGGGCACGGAGGAATACGACCACATCTACTGGAGCGCGCCCGAATACCAGCTCCTCGATGACGCGCGGCATCCCGACGGCAAGAGCCGCCTCACCTCTGCGGGTTCAGATTACGCGGTTTATCCCTCTCCCGCCGGCGTCGTCAAGCCGGCGGACCAGTGGAACTCCAGTCTGCTCGTCGTCAACGGAAATCATGTCCAGCACTGGCTCAACGGACAGAAGCTCCTCGAATACGAGCTCGGTAGTCCGGACTGGGAAGCCAAGGTCAAGGCGAGTAAGTTCGCCGCCTACCCGAACTACGGGCTCGCATCGCGTGGATATATCGGGATTCAGGGTGACCACGACGGAGCCCTTTCGATTCGCAACGTTCGCATTCGGGAGATCAAATGACCCTCGTCCGCACCCGCCTCTCGGCGATGATGTTCCTCGAGTATTTCATCTGGGGCGTCTGGTTCGTCACGATGGGAACTTATCTGGTGCAGACGCTTCACTTCACCGACCGGCAGAATGGACTCGCGTACGGCGCGACCGCGATCGCGGCGCTGGTGTCGCCGTTCTTCATGGGTATCGTCGCCGACCGCTTTTTCTCCAGCGAGAAGCTGCTCGCCGTGCTGCACCTTGTCGGCGGCATCGTCATGTACCTCGTGTCCCAGCAGACCTCCTTCTCTGCGTTCTACCCGCTGCTGATTCTGTACGCGCTCTGCTTCATGCCAACGCTCTCGCTGACCAACTCCATTTCGTTCCATCACGTCACTGACTCCGCCCGAGACTTTCCACTCATACGTGTGCTCGGGACCATCGGCTGGATCGTCGCCGGAATTCTTGTTGGGAAAGTTTTTCACGCCGATCGAACCGTGCTTCCAATGCGACTGGCTGCCGGGGCATCGATCGTTATGGCGGTCTACTCGCTTCTTCTCCCGCACACTCCGCCGAAAGCCGCCGGTCAGAGGTTCCGTGTTGGAGACGCGATTGGTCTCGACTCGCTTCAGCTGCTTCGCAATCGCGACTTCTTCATCTTCGTGGCAGGTTCTTTCCTCCTTTGCATTCCGCTCCAGTTCTACTATACGTTCGCGAATCCATTCCTCAACGAAGTGCACGCCCCGGATCCGGCATTCATTCAGACCTTCGGTCAGATGTCCGAGTTCGTGTTCATGCTGATGCTGCCGATCGTGCTCCGGAAGTACGGAATCAAAGTCATCATGCTGGTGGGCATGGCCGCGTGGGCGCTTCGCTACCTGGCCTTCGGATTGGGCGCCGACGGGCCGGTGATGCCGTATCTGTATCTCGGAATTCTGCTCCACGGCGTCTGCTACGATTTCTTCTTCGTGGGCGGCCAGATCTACACCGATCAACGAGCGGGCGAAAAGATTCGCGCCGCCGCGCAAGGTCTGATCAACTTCGTAACCAATGGCCTCGGCTACTTTATCGGCGCGTTTGCGTCAGGCTGGGTCGTCAACCGCTTTGCAACTGCGAATCCTTCGTGTGGTGACGCGGCAGCAGCGGCGGGCCAGTGCCTGAAGGTGACGCACAACTGGCACTCCATCTGGCTCGTGCCGTCGGCGGGCGCGCTTATAGTCTTCATACTCTTCGCACTGCTGTTCAAGCCGCGAGGTGGATCGACCGAGCCTATGAATGTCGAGCCGATTCCTGAAGTGGTTCCGGCGGCCTAGCGGTAACAATTTTCACCGCGACTCGTATTGTTTCGTAACCGACCCGAGGGGAAACGATGGAAGATCCGGCAAAGGTCATGGTCGCGGTGGCCTTCTTCATAACGGCCGCATATTCGATCAATTCGGTCAACACTCCCACCTGAGCCGAGGTAATTTCGATGACAAGAATTCGTCTTCTGCCACTTGCGCTACTTGCCGCGACTGCGCTCGGCTGCACCAAGAGCGAGCCGGAAAGAAAACAGGAGCTCACCCAACGCGAAAAGGACAGTGTGTTCGCGCAATCCCGGATTCCTGGAGCAAGAGCTGTCAACAAAGCTCTCCAGACCGCGGACTCGGCGACGGCACGACAGGCGCGCATCGACTCCGCTCAGCAGGCTCCCTGAAGTCGAGGTGTTGCGCAGGACGCTCGCGAGCGCTCTGTGGATGGGCCGGCACGGCGTGGTAGGGTTGTTAGCTTTCGCGCAATCCCATGCCCGTCGCCCGACCCTCGATCGATTCTTCAGCTGACTCTCATCCACACACGGGTACGCACACTGCCTGTCTGCGGTGGATCCATCGATGACCCTCGCCCCAGCGATCGATGGCGAGTTGGAAGAGTCCGACGAGCCGTTAGTCCTGCCCCTCTCAGCGCCACCTGAAGGAGCCGAGCACAAATACCTGATCGCATTCGCGGTGGTTCTCGCCGCGCTGATGCAGGTCATCGACAGCTCCATCGTCAACGTCGCGCTGCCGGACATGATGGGAAATCTGGGCGCCAGCCTGGACGAGATTGCGTGGGTTTCGACTGGCTACATTCTCGCGAGCGTGATCATCATCCCACTGACGGGATGGCTCGGCGAGTTTTTCGGACGTAAGCGTTACTTCGTCGGCTCGATCATCCTCTTCACGGTTTCCAGCTTTCTCTGCGGCGCATCACATTCGCTCTCGGCCCTGGTCTTCTGGCGAATCATACAGGGCCTCGGCGGCGGCGCGCTGATGACTGTCTCGCAGGCAGTTCTCTTCGAGTCGTTTCCGAGACGGGAGGCCGGCACGGCGATGGCTTTGTTCGGGTTGGGTGTGATGGTCGGCCCGACTATTGGACCAACTCTTGGCGGCTGGCTCACTGACAACTACGGCTGGCCGTGGATTTTTTACGTCAACATTCCGGTCGGTATTCTCGCCGCCGTGATGATCGCCGCCTATGTCCACGACCCAGAGTATCAGAAGCGTCCGCCTTCAGTCGATTACGTGGGCATCGGACTTCTCGCGATGAGCGTCGGCTCTCTGCAGTACCTCCTGGAATACGGTCAGCGTGAGGACTGGTTCGAGTCGCGCGTCATGATCGCGCTCGCCGTGACGTCTTTCGTAACGGGGATATTTCTCGTATGGCGGGAGTTCACCGCGAAGGACCCGGTCATCGAGTTCCGCGTGCTTCGCCACCGGCAGATGTGGGTCGGAACAATGCTCGGCGTTGTCATGGGCGTCGGCCTTTACGCATCAGTATTTACGTTGCCGGTTTTTCTTCAGGGCAATCTGCGAATGACCGCGCAGCAGACTGGGATAGTGCTCCTCCCGGGTGCGCTTGCAACGGCGGTATCGATGGCGATCGTAGGAAGGCTGACGAATCGCTTCGATCCGAGAATTCTGATCACGATAGGAGCTTTACTTTTCGCCGCGGCGATGATCAGGCTTTCGCGAATAACCGGCGAGAGCGGTGGCACCGATTTCTTCTGGCCGCTGATCATGCGCGGGATGGGACTCGGGATGATGTTCGTGCCGCTGACGACGGTGACGCTTGCTGAACTCGATCTGCGCGAACTGGCGCAGGGCACAGGGCTATACAATTTCTTCCGCCAGCTTGGCGGCTCACTGGGGATCGCCGCGATCGCGACGCTGCTGTCCCACTATACGGCCCAGTTCCGGGCGATCCTTGCGGAGCATCTCGCGATGGGTGATGTGAGGACCCTCAGCCGGCTGGACATGCTCACCCGCGCCATGATCGGACGCGGGGCCGATGCGTGGACAGCGAAACAACGCGCGCTCAGTATTTTGGACGGAGAGCTGATGGGTCAGGCAAGCGTCATCGCGTACAGCAGGATCTACGTGCTGAGTGCCGTGCTCATTCTTGCTCTAATTCCTCTCCTGCTGCTGGTGCGCCACACGAGAGGCGCCGCGGGCGGGCAGCACATCATGGAATGACGTTCAGAGCCTTGGAAATCTTGACGGAGAGACAATCGTGCTGCAAAAACATCTTCGCCGCGGTAAGGGATTCGCGGTCGCTCTTTCCAGTGCTAAGCGTTAGCCGGTTGCGTGCGCCCGCCAGGTTTACCGGGCTTTGATGGCGGCTCCACTCCACCAACTCCCGCCGCGCGCGCGTCGTCTGCATCTGCAAAGCTGATGTCCTTGCCACGCTGCTTGAGCATGTTGAGAATGCCTACCTTGTCCGTCGCCTTCAGATAGGCTTCCTGCGGCTCGACCTTTCCGCCCTCGACGAGCTCGATCAGCGCGTCGTTCATCGTCACCATGCCGAGCCTGCGTGACGTCTGGAGGACCGAGGGCAACTGGAACGTCTTGCCTTCTCGAATCAGGTTCGAGATTGACGGAGTCGACAGCATGATCTCACGAGCCGCCACGCGGCCGCCTCCGATTTTCTTGCAGAGCACCTGGGAGATAACTCCCTTCAACGATTCAGACAGCATCACCCTGATCTGGGCCTGTCTGTCGGGCGGGAACTGGTCGATCACGCGGTCGACGGTGCTGACCGCGGTGGAAGTGTGCACCGTTCCGAAAACGAGGTGCCCTGTTTCCGCGGTCTCGATCGCCATCGAGACTGTCTCGAGATCGCGCAGCTCACCGACGAGTACGATGTCCGGATCCTCTCGGAGTGCAGCGCGCAGCGCGTGCTTGAATGAGGATGTGTGAACGCCGACGTGCCGCTGCGTGATGAGGCACTTCTTGCTCTCGTGAACGAACTCGATCGGATCCTCGATCGTGATCACGTGATCCGATCTTGTACGGTTGATCAAGTCGATCAAGGCGCAGAGCGTAGTCGACTTTCCGGACCCTGTCGGACCGGTTACCAGAACCAGTCCCTTGGTCAGGTGGCAAAGCCGCTGGACTTCTTGCGATATCCCCATCTGCTCCACAGTGACGACTGCCGCGGGGATTGCTCTGAACACGGCGCCAATTCCTTTGCGATCCCGCAAGGCGTTGCCGCGAAAGCGAGCGACGCCCATGATCTCATGGGCAAAATCCGTATCGTTCAATTCCTTGAATTCCGTCCGATTCTGGTCGAGCATCACCGTAGCCAGCATTTGCTCGATGTCGTCCGAACTGAGCGGCGATTCGCCGGGTATTGGTGCGATCTCGCCGCTCGCGCGGAACATCGGGGGCGAACCGGCGCGTAGATGCAAGTCCGACGCATTCTTTCCGACGAGCATGCGCAGAAGATTCTCTATCCTGTCGAGCGCGCGATTTCCGGTCGACGACGCGCGCGGAGTCTCGACGGGCGCCGCTTCCATGACTGGTGACTCTGTGACCTTTGCCTGGCTTGCTGCGGGCGAGACCGACGGCGCAGTCTCCACTCGAGCCGGCGTCGCAGCGCGAGGCGCGATAGCCGGTGCCGGTGCTGAGGAACCCGCAGGGCGATTCGTTGGGATTATTCGCGCCGAGATCTTACCGTTTTGTGTCAGGGCGACCTCGAACGTTCCGTCGGAGGACGAATACTCGAACCGGAGTCCGCCATGGACGTCGAGCGTCCTGGGCGTGTTCGGCGGTGCGATTTCGCGCACGAGATTCAGGATCTGCGCGCTGGTCAAGGGCTGCTTCATGACCGGCCGCGCGGAATCTTTTATCAGAACGGTCGCAACATCGCCTTCGGAGAGATGAAGTTCCGTGGCTTTGTTGGACACAAGCAGGTTGAGAAAGCGATCTAGCTGCGCCATGTCAGTCCAGTGGACGGACGCGGTCGATCAGCGAACGATTGATCAACCGCGCTTCGTTTGAGGTATAGAGCGTGAGAAAGCGCGACGTAAGCGCATTCAGATAGTCGAGGACACGGGCGCGATCGGGCGGCGCCTCCAGACGAACAGAGCCAAGACGCACTTCTCCACCGACCAGAATGATCTGGAGGAGAGCGGTCGCGCTGGGCAGACCGCGCACGGGAGAGTCGGACGCACCCTCGCCACGGTCAGCTGCGACCTCGGCGACTCTTCCCTTGGCGATCAGTATGACTTCAGAATTTTCGAGCTCCAGCGGGAAAAAGGGACTCTCGGCGTTGAACAGCTCGGAGACGTCCTCCAGCTCGAAGGGGCGATACGAGGAAAAATGAATGAACACACTGCCACGCAGCTCCTCGCCGCCAAGCATCGTGAGAATGACCGCTTTGCGGGTCGTCTCGATGCGGTACAAATTCGCGCTGTCACTTGTCAGTTGCATGGGCACGCGCGATGGGTTTGGCGTGATAACTTCACTCGGCATAAAGACTGTTTTCGGAGTGCCAGAGTCACGTCTGCGGGGTGCAATTTCGGGCTTGATTTCTCCGCAAGACTGACCCAAAGCCTGCACACAAACATGACATCGATCTCTACTAGTGGCAGCGCGTTTCGTGTCTTACTTTCTCGTGTCCTCAACGGTGGATAGTCGATGAGTTTCGCACTCCTGCCACAGCGGAAGACCTACGATGTCTGCATCGTCGGCTCGGGCGCGGGTGGCGGAATGGCAGCGTATGTCCTGACGCGCGCCGGCGCGAACGTGCTGCTTCTCGAAGCGGGCGGTCCGTGGGATAACACCCGCGATTCGCAGATGTTCAAGATGCCTTATGAGTCGCCGCGTCGAGGCGCCTCTACGCGGGACCGGCCATTCGGTGAGTTCGATGCGTGCATCGGAGGATGGGACCTCGAGGGGGAGCCTTTTACGAAGGCTGAAGGAAGCGATTTCAGGTGGTGGCGTGCCCGCATGGTCGGGGGACGAACCAATCACTGGGGGCGCATTTCGCTCCGGTTCGGTCCGGACGACTTCACAGCGAAGAGTCGAGATGGACTTGGCGACAACTGGCCGATCGCATACTCAGACGTCGCGCCTTACTACGACCGTATCGACAAGCTCATTGGCGTATTCGGCAACAACGACAACCTGCCCAACCATCCTGGTGGCTACTATCTCCCGCCGCCGAAGCCGCGATGCTATGAGCTGATGATAAAGGACGCCGCCGACAAGCTTAACATCACCTGCGTCGCCGGACGGCTCTCGATCATCACCAGAGACCACAACGGTCGTCCGGCGTGCCACTACTGCGGTCAATGTGGGCGCGGGTGCATAACCAACTCGAACTTCTCGTCGACCAACGTTCTTATCGCGCCCGCGCTCAAGACGGGCAGGCTGACGCTTCTAACCCACGCAATGGCGCGGGAAGTGACGATGAATAGTCGCGGGGTCGCGACCGGCGTCACTTACATCGATACAAAAACCGGTAGCGAGTCGCACGCGGATGCGCGTGTCGTAGTCCTCGCCGCGAGCGCATGTGAGACGGCGCGTCTCCTTCTCAATTCGAAATCCGCGAGCTTTCCGAACGGACTTGCGAACTCGAGTGGGGTCGTCGGAAAGTATCTCACGGATACGACGGGAACCGGAGTAGGCGGATTCATTCCGAAGATGGTGGACCACGTCCCGCACAACGAAGACGGAGTCGGGGGCGGCCACATTTACATGCCGTGGTGGATCGACAACAAGAAGCTGGATTTCCCCCGCGGATATCACATCGAGGTCGGCGGCGGCCTGGAGCCGCCGAGTTACGGCTTCATGGGAGGAATCCAGCAATACCCGACGGGCGGTGGATACGGCAAGTCTTTGAAGAACGACTACCGACGGTATTACGGCGCATCAGTGTACTTCGCCGGCCGCGGCGAGATGATCCCCAACGACAACAGCTACTGCGAGCTCGACCCGACGGTAAAAGACAGATACGGAATTCCGGTTCTGCGCTTTCACTGGAAGTGGAGCGACTACGAGTACAACCAGGTTCGTCACATGCAGCAGACGTTCAGATCGCTCGTTGATGAGATGGGCGGTCAGGTCTTCGACACGATGCCTGATCGCGACAAAGGGTACGGAATCGCTACCGGTGGCGAGATCATCCACGAGTTGGGAACGGTGAGGATGGGCGATGATCCGGCCAAATCCGTCCTGGACCGGAATTGTCGGGCGCACGACGTCAAGAACCTCTTCGTCACCGACGGCGGACCGTTCGTCTCCCAGGCGAACAAGAATCCAACCTGGACCATTCTCGCGCTCGCGATGCGCACGAGTGAGTTCATTGCACAGGAACGCAAAAGGGGGACGCTCTGATGTCCGAGAGACAAAAACCAGAGTCGGCCGAGTCCCCAGCGACAGATATCTCGCCAGCGGTGCCGAAGGAAATCAGTCGCCGCAAAGCCGTGCAGCTTCTGGCTGGAATGCCCGTCGCCGCGGCGCTCGCTTTTCCAACGAAGGATCTCGAGAAGGCGTGGCGGTTTGTCGAGACAGCGCGAGCGAGCGGCGTGCCGTTTGCGCCACGATTCTTTACCCCCGCCGAATATCGGACCGCCGGTATTCTCGCTGACATGATAATCCCGAGTGACGAGCACTCCGGAAGCGCAACCGATGCGGGCACTCTTGAGTTCATGGATTTCACACTCATGGACAGGCCGAATTATCAGAAGTGGATGCGTCCAGGCCTCGCGTGGATCGACTCACAATCGCAAACCAGATTTGGCAAGCCGTTCGCGGACGCAAGCGCCGCTCAGCGCGAACAAATACTCACCGACATCGCCTGGCCCGCTCGTGCGCCCGCCGCGATGTCCGACGGCGTCGCTTTCTTCAACCGGTTTCGCGACATGACCTCCTCGGGTTTCTGGTCGAGCCGCGTGGGCGTCAAAGATCTCCGCTACATAGGGAGCACCTCCAATCCCAACTGGAACGGTTGCCCGCCGGAAGCGCTCGCGAAACTGGGCGTCACCTACGCGAAGTTCGATCCGAGCAGGCTGCGCCTTACACCCGAATGAGCTTCGATCGCGATAGATCTTCCGGAGAAAAAAAGAAATGAGTGGCGAGCGCCTCGGTATTGGATTCGTTGGCAGCGGGTTCAACGCCCGGTTTCACATCCAGTCTTTCACCGGCGTTCGTGACGCCGACATTCGCGGGGTCTGGAGTCCCAACGAAAAAAACGCGGCTTCGGGCGCCGCTCTTGCGCGCCAGTACGAGGTCGGTGAGGCCCGCCCTTACAAGTCCATCCGCGACATGGTCGCCGACCCAGCGATCAACGCGCTCTGGCTATGCGGCCCCAATCAGGCTCGGATCTCCAACGTCGAGGAGATCGTCGCGGCGATCAAGAGTGGCGCCGGCACCTTGCGCGGGCTCGCATGCGAGAAGCCGTTGGCCAGAAATGTTGCCGAGGCCAGGAAGGTCGCCGAGCTCGCAAAAGGCGTCGGACTCAATACGGGGTACCTCGAAAACCAGCTCTTTGCGCCGGATATCACTCGCGGCCGCGAGCTGATCTGGGCCAGAGGCGCGGCACTCACCGGGCGGCCTTACCTCGCGCGTGCCGCCGAAGAGCACAGCGGTCCGCACATGCCGTGGTTCTGGCAAGGCTCGCTTCAAGGCGGCGGCGTGCTCAACGACATGATGTGTCACTCTGTAGAAGTCGTGCGACAACTTCTGACCAAACCGGGTGAGCCCCGCTCCTCGATCAGGCCGCGTCGGATCAGTGCCCACATCGCGTCTCTCAAGTGGAGCAGGCCGGAGTACGCGAAGCGGCTGTCGCAGACGATGGGAAAGGAAGTCGATTACACAAAGCGCCCCTCTGAAGATTTTGCCCGCGCGACCATAGAGTACGAATCTGAGTCTGGTGGGACACTGATCGGAGAGGTCACGACGTCGTGGAGTTTTATCGGAGCAGGGCTGCGACTTTCGGCGGAGCTGCTAGGGCCCGAGTACTCGCTCTCATGGAATACGCTGGACTCCAGCCTCAAGATGTTCTTCAGCAGGGAAGTGCAGGGCAAGGCAGGCGAAGATCTCGTCGAAAAACAGAACGCCGAGATGGGTTTGATGCCTGTGGTTGCCGATGAGGCGGCGGCGTACGGTTATACCGCCGAGAACCGGCACATGACGCGCGCATTTTTGCGAGGCGAGAAGCCGATGCTTACCTTTGACGATGGGCTGGAGGTCGTGCAGATATTGATGGCGGCGTACATGAGCGCTCAGAAAGGGGAGACACTCGAGTTCCCGCCGAATGGGCTCGATTCCTTCCAGCCGGACGTAGCAAAGGGGAATTGGAGGCCTTGACCTAGCCTACGGCTGAGTTTAGCCCCATATTCACGGGCATAAGTCGGTGGCACAGCCAATGCTAACAGATGAGGTTGTCGCCGCCTCCCCAGAAAACCAATGAAAAAGACAAGTCTGTTCGCCGCCTCCGCTCTTCTTCTCGCCTCGCTCGCCTGCACCGCGGAGCGTGCCCTCGCACCGCAGGCAAATCCCGCATCGGCCGCAACCAATTTCAGCGCACAGGTCTCGCAGATCCCGTTGCTCTTCATCGTCGATGGGGTTCGCTATCCAAAAGATCGGGTTCCCACGCTAAGCTCCGATCAGATCTCGGCAGTACAAGTCATAAAGGGGAACACTGCTCTCAAGGAGTACGGGCCCGATGCCTCTTACGGGGTCGTGATCGTGACCACCAAGCGGGCAAGCGCGCCGCGCTCCTGATTAACGCGTCCCGCTTCGACTTGACCGGCGGAATAATCCCGAGGTCGGCTCGACGTACAGCGTGAAATATCCAGGGCATCTCGAGGCAGAACTGATTCGTTGCCGACAAAAAAGGGCACCAAAAGGGTGCCCTTTCGAATATCCAGATCTGTCGTCGGCTACTTTCGATGCGAGTTCTTACCGCCCTTGCGCATCGGCTCGTGATTTTCTGGTTTGCCGTATCCGCCGCCTCCTGGCTTCTCACCACCGCCATGAACCTTGTTCACGGTAGCCCATCCGCGACGCTCGGCTTCGTCCTCGGGCACACCGCGGCTCTCGTAGCCCTCCTCGATGTGCTGCTCCTGTCGCTTCTCTTTGTCGGTGTATTTGGATTTGTCCCCGCGTGGCATCTCATCCTCCTTGATGATCACGCTCCAGACATGCAGACGCTGTACCGCCATCGGTAAATCGTCGCGAGCGGGTAGCAGTGCCGCGCTTCCGGCTGCATTATGGTGTTGTCGATGACCTCACCATTCGAGCGCCCTGGTCCCGGGCGCCTCCCACCACTACCGCGATCGCTCCGTCGGATCGTGCTCTGGATCGTTGGCGCACTGTTCGTTGCGCTCATCGTCATCCCGTGGCTCGCAAGCTTCGCCACCGACTGGCTGTGGTTCACGGAGATCGGATTTCGGTCGGTGTTTTCGACATCGCTCGTCTGGAAAATCGGTCTCTTCGTTTTCGGAGCGTTGGTCGCATTTGCGTATTTCTACGGAAACGTGAGGATCGCACGCGGCGCGGGGACAGGATTTCCCGTGTTGTACGTGAACCGCGGAGACGGCGTGAACGTAGACCTCTCGCGGAGCCTCACGAAGCTGCTTCTGCCCGTTGCGCTCGTGCTGGCATTCATTACGGCCGTTTCCGCCTCAGCGTCGTGGATGGATGTGCTGAAGGCATTCGACGGAGTGCCAGTCGGAAAGCGCGATCCGTTGTTCGGACGAGACATCTCTTTCTATCTGTTTCAGCTGCCGCTGATCTCAACCATCCTCGGGACGCTGATAACGCTGACGTTCCTCTCTCTCGCCGCCGCCGCACTCATGTACTGGTTGCGGAACGATCTGATTCTTCCGCCGCGGCGAGCTGCGGCCAAACCCAAAGCGGCAAGACATCTTGGATTGCTCCTCGTCTTTCTTTTCCTCCTACTGGGTGTGCGGCACTGGCTGGTTGGAACCGCGGACCTTCTTTATTCGACCACCGGGCCGCTTCTCGGCTCGAGCTACACCGACGTCCGCGTGGCGCTGCCGGGACTGTACGTTACCGCTGTCGCCGCATTCCTCGGCGCGGCGTGGGTCGTAGCTGGAATCGCGCGCGGCAAGCTCGTATGGAATGCAGTGTGGGCGATCGGCTTCTACGCAGTCGTGAGCGTGTTCGCGCGCGGACTTGTGCCGGCCGCCTATCAGAAGCTGATCGTTTCCCCGAACGAGCTCTCGCGCGAAGCGCCGTATTTGCGGAATCACATCGTGGCGACCCGGCAAGCCTGGGGAATCGAGGACGTGGAGTCCCACAACCTTTCCGGCGAAGTGCAGCTCACGCTCGCCGATATCAAGGCGAACGCGGCGACGGTGGACAACGTGAGACTTTGGGAACGGCCGCTCCTTCAGCAGACATTCAGTCAGCTTCAGGAAATTCGCACGTACTACGATTTCGTTTCAGTCGACGACGACCGATACACGATCGATGGGAAATACCGTCAGGTTCACGTCGCGGCGCGAGAGCTCAACTCGGAATCGCTCCCGACCCGAACGTTCATCAACGAGCGTTTGACATTCACCCACGGGATGGGTGTCACTATGGCGCCCGTGAACGAGGTGACGACCGAGGGGCTTCCTGTACTGTTCATCAAGGATCTGCCGCCCGTTTCCACGATCTCGGTGAAGCTCACGCGCCCGCAGATCTACTACGGAGAGCTTACGAACGAGTACGTCTTCGTCGGCACACAGCAGAAGGAGTTCGACTATCCGGCGGGAGACGCGAACGTCTACACCGACTACACGGGGAAGGGCGGCGTTCCGATAGGTTCTCTCCTGCGCAAAGTGCTGTACGCGTTCCAGCTTGGCTCCCTCAAAATCCTGCTCTCGGACGACATAAGATCCAAGGCGAGAATCATGTATCGCCGAAACGTGATGGACCGCGCGACGACGGCGATGCCATTCCTGGATTTTGACAGCGACCCATACCCGATTATCGACGACGCCGGAAAGCTGAAGTGGATCCTGGACGCTTATACGACGAGCGACATGTATCCGTATTCTCAGCGCGCGACAAACGGGACGAACTACATGAGAAACAGCGTGAAGGTCGTGATCGACGCGTACGATGGTAACATAGACGCGTACATCATGGATCCGAAGGACCCGGTGATCGAGACCTACTCCCGAATCTTCGGTCCGATCTTCAAGCCGCTGAGCGCGATGCCGGCGGACGTGAGACGCCACCTCCGGTATCCAGCCGAGTTGTTCCGCCTGCAGACGGCGCTATACGCGACCTACCATATGGTCCAGCCAGAGACATTCTATCACCGCGAAGACCAGTGGCAGATCCCGGAAGGCTTGACGAAGAACAGCACCGAAAATCCGTACATGCGGCACATCATTATGAACCTTCCTGGCCAGCCCAACCCTGAATTCATCTTCATGACTCCGTTCACGCCGCGCGGCAAGGACAACCTCGCGGCCTGGATGGTGGCGCGCATGGACGGGGAGAATTACGGCAAGCTTGCGGTCTACCGGTTCCCAAAGCAAAGCCTCGTCTACGGCCCGAAGCAGATTGCGAACCGCATCAATCAGGATACCGACATATCGCGTCAGCTCACGCTGTGGGATCAGCGGGGGTCCGAGGTGATTCGCGGGGAGCTACTGGTGATTCCGATCAGGGAATCCCTCATCTACGTCCAGCCGATTTACCTTCGTGCGGAAGGAGGTAGCATCCCCGAGCTGAAACGCGTGGTCGTTGCCCACGAGAACCGTGTCGTCATGGGCGAGACACTCGAAGATGGGTTGAACGCGTTGTTCGGATCGGGCGCTGCCACGCAGACAGCTAGCAGTGTTGAAGATTCAGTCAAGACCCTCGCCACATCAGCACCCCCAGTCAGCGGCGCGGGCGCCGCGGGCGCCGCGCCATCAACCGGGCCTGCCGTGTCAGGCGAGACGGCGACTCTTCTCCGTGAGGCGCAGACGCATTACAACCGAGCGATCGCCGCGCAACGCGCAGGGAACTGGGCGGACTACGGAAGGGAGATCGAGCAGCTCGGCGCGACGCTCCAGGCGCTCAGCGCGGGAAAACGTTAGCGGAACTGCGCCGTGCTCGCCGGCGAGAAGGAATCTCAAGTGGCACGCCGAAGGAATTCCTGAACCGCCTTTCGGTAGCTCCGTCCGGTCGTGATGCGTTTCCCGTTGCGGAGAATGAGCAGCTGGTCGCCCTGGTCGAACGGTTGGGCCTCGCGCACCTGCGCGGTGTTGACGATCGTTGAACGGTGGACGCGGAGGAATCGATTGTGGGGCAGTCGTGCTTCCAGGCGGCTGAGTGGCTCGCGCACATCGTACGCGACTTCGGCCAGGTGGATGCGGGCGAGGTCGTCGCGCGCCTGAATCCAGAAAATCTCGTCGGGGTCGAGGAAAAGGATCTTTCCATTGACCTTTACGCCAATGCGGTTCTTCGGTGCGTCGAGCTGACCCACGTACTTGAGCAGCGCACTGAGCTGGGATGACACGCTTGGCGCGGGCGACTCTTTCAGTCTTTTTTTCGCGCGATCGAGTGTCTGGTGGAATCGCACGTGGTCGACAGGTTTCAGGAGGTAGTCGAACGCGCCAAACTCGAAAGCGGAGACGGCGTAGTCGTCGAAGGCGGTGACGAAAATGACGGGCGGCATTTTGTCAGTACCCACCTCGGTGATGACGTCGAACCCATCCAGCTCGGGCATCTGGACGTCCAGAAAAACGAGGTCGGGCTGACTGGCTCTGATTGCCGCGACAGCTTCCAGTCCGTTTTGACACTCTCCGACTATCTCGATGTCCGGTACGCGCGAGAGGAGGGTCACGAGTCTTTGCCTCGCCAGCGCCTCGTCGTCGACGATCAGGACGCGAAATGTTCTCTCGATCATGTCAGTGTCCCACTGCTGCGAGGTGCTCTGGAGTGCCGACCCCGTTGGTCTTATAGGCTGGCCGTCCGAGCCTGAATGGAATTGAGATGGTGACGACGTACCCGCCTTCCTCTCGTTGCCCGCTATAGAATTCGTGCTCGTCGCCATATAGGTGAATCAACCTTGTTCTTGTATTTGTGAGCCCGAGCCCTGTGCCTCGCGAGCGCTCGCGCGATCTGCGCGCGCGTAAGCCGACGCCGTCATCCAGAATCGTGATTATGAGCCGTTCGCCGGCTCTTCGAGCGCATACCTGCACGTAGCCCGCGCCAGCGCGGGGACTAATGCCGTGCCTGATGGCGTTCTCCACGAGCGGCTGTAGCAGCAGACTGGGTACGAGCGCGTCGCGCACGCCGTCCTCGATGTTGCAGTTGACAGTGAGGCGGTCCTGGAACCGCACTCGTTGAATCGCGACGTACCGATCGAGAAGCCCCAGCTCTCGCTCGAGCGGAACCTCCTGCTCGCTGGACGTTGAAAGCACGAGTCTAAGGAAATCGCTCAGCTCTGACACCATCCGTTCGGCTGCGGGTGGATCGGTGGCGATGAGCGCCATCGCGCTGTTCAACGCGTTGAAGAGGAAATGTGGATTGAGCTGCAGCTTGAGTGTATCCAGCTCCGCCTGCACGAGCCTGGTTACAACGCGCTGCCGCTCCGCCGATTCCTTGCTTGCCTCTCGAACGAGGTGCTCCACCCAGTAGGTGGCGTATGACGACACGATCCCGAAGACGCCGAGTAGAACGAGCTTGGCCGCTTCGTCGAGGGGAGTCACACGGGCCAACTGCACTGCGTCGATTGGATTGACGATGAGCGGCACGCGATTCGTGCCCCAAAGCCACAGCAGAAGCGCGGCGTACTCCACCCAGGCGAGCGCCGAGATCAAGGCAGCTTTTCGTACCGACGAAGCTACGGGCCGGCCGGCCAGCACGACGAAGTACATCAGGAAAATCGGGGACCGAAGTGCGAGCACGCCCGACTGCGCGACGGCGTAGCCACCGATTATGGCGGTCACCGCGGTTACATCCACAATCGGATTGACGGCCGAGAGCCAGCCGGGGAGCTCCGGGCGTCGGTACCATATCAGGAACTGCGCGACGGTCCACGCGAGTGCCGGCCCGAGGACCAGGACGTTGGCCGTGTTCAGATCCCGCGAGAGGTGCGGCGCGTACATGAGAGCCGAAGCCGTGAGCAGAAAGACCACGGCGGCTCTGAGGCCGTTGAGTATTCGCTCCGCCCTGTCGCGCCGGAGGCGAAGACTTGGCGGTGGCGCGAAAGAGGAGTTTGCGAATAACTGCATCAATTGAAATCTGGTAGCAGCGGGGTGGCTGGGGTAGCAGGCCGACGAGGTACCTGCTAC
>JBOHTC010000046.1:0-1434 GCA_050733495.1 Gemmatimonadaceae bacterium
TCAGCCGGGAATACGCTCGACTCTTCGGAGAGCCGCCGCGTCGAGATGCCGAGCGCGTGCGGGTTGTTGCGTCCCGGGGTGTGGGGCGCAGCTGATCCGTTGCGACCAGCTAACGCCTTAGTTCAGCTGCAAGCACGTTATCACCATTGCGGCGAAGCCGCATCCGAAAAGTGCTTGTCTGCTGCAACGTTCGTTAGATAGCACGTGAGACAACTTCATTTGCTCAAACGGGAGGCGCAGAAGTGACCGCTATCCGTTAGGGCAATCCCCCAGCGGTCAAACCTTCCGGCGAATGCGTTCGCACTTGCTTGCATCACCCACATTCCCATTCCGGTACCGTCTAGACTGATTACCCCGTCACGCCTATTGCCGACCGTTTCCCAAAGGAGCACGCCCGCTCGTCCCACGCCTACGGATCGCATCGGTCCAGCCAGAAGCAATACTGGTGGATAAATGGGATCGACACCGGCGCGCAGCTGCCGAATCCTTTCCGTATCGAACTCGCCGCTGTCAAGCACCATCACACCGTAAAGCGGATGTCTCACTGTGTCATTCGGCGCTGGTCCTATGTGCTGGCGAGACGACGAGTCGCGCATGGATGTCGGCCACAGGAAGAGTCGAAAATGCTCGGCCCGCGAAACCGCACGACGTGGATATCCGGTAGTGTCGACGATCCATTGAACGCGATATTCGCCAGCCATTGCTCGCGGGTCCGAACCAGGTTCCACTCTAGGCTCCGTGATTGTAGAACATGGAGCCGAGCCAGGCAGATTGCCGAGCGCTGCTCGGCATTGAAGAGTAATCAGAACAAACAGTGCGGGCCGAATCCGTCGAATGCAGCGCATGCGTAAGTGCTATCTAACGCCTTAGTTCAGCTGCGGGCGATTCGACTCTGATCATACACAACCCAACGACTTGGCCGCGACCGTCTGCTGCAACGTTCGTTAGCTAGCTAGCCAGCCGAGATGGCGGGTCAACGATCCAGAACGAATGCGTAGAACAGACCGCCTATCAGAGCGAAGACGATGCCGGTTCCAACGCGACTGGGCCAACTCCGACTCCGTTGTCCTGGTCGCGAGGGCTGAAGTATGGGAATTAGGAACAGAAAAGTCGCGAACGCTATCGAAACCCGATGAGGCCAACCCTGATGTCGCGCGGCCATTGAAACGCCGGCGGAAATGACGAGGTCCGCTAAAGCTGCGGCGATCATCCTTATGAAGTACGAGCGATTCGGCGCCGAAGGAGGCACTGTACCTGCGAGATGAGTGTCCATAGCTCTCCCCCAAAAAAGGAATCCCGACCTAGCTAGCTAACGCCGTAGCTAAGCTGCAAGCGAGGTAAACAAAAAGCGAGCGAAGCGAGCATCAATAGATCGCTTGTCAGCTTCAGCGTTCGTTAGCGTGCAGCGGAACGATCTCAAACTGGAATCTCTCC
>JBOHTC010000047.1:0-1768 GCA_050733495.1 Gemmatimonadaceae bacterium
CTTCGGCGGCGTGCCGGCAGCGTTGGTGCCGGACCAGTTGAAGTCCGAGGTGACGCGCGCGTGCCTGTACGAGCCGGAGGTGCAGCGAACCTGCGAGGACCTTGCGCAGCACTCCGGAACAACGGTGCTGCCTGCACGCCCCGCCCACCCGCGCGACAGTGCGCTCGGTGGGCGCTGGACATGTGCTCGGTCAGCGTCGTGAAGCCTCCGGACCTGACCCCGGGAACGCCCCGCGGCGTGTTGAACTTCGCGTAGTAGGGGCGGCTTGATCTGGTTCTTACGCGACCTTCTTCTCGAGCGCCACCGTCGCGACGGTGGGTCGAATGGCAGCGACGAGAGAAGGCATGTTCACGTAGCCCTTCACGCGCCGGAATCCCTTCTGGGCTTCAGCGATGCCGAGGGCGACCCACCGACGGATCATCTTCTCGTCTTTCCATCGCTTGACGTTGCGAGCGATGCGCCGGAGCGAACCGTTCATGTTCTCGATCGCGTTGGTCGTCGCGAAGGTGCGGCGCAGCGAGGCGGGAAGATTCAGTCGCATTACGGTGAGCGTCTCGTCGAGCCCCTCGCGAAGGCTCGCTGCCGCGCTGTCCTCGCCATTCGAATCCAGCCACGAGGCGAGCTGCATCAGCTTCTTCTTCGCCGTCGAAGCCGTCGTCGAATCGTATGCACTACGCATCTGTTTTGCGACGTAGGCTCGCCGCGATTCGGGCAAGTGATCGCGAACGTTGCGCGCCTTGTGGACTTGGCACCGCTGGACGATCGCGCGGTCGCCGAAGACGTCGCGCAGTGCCTTGCGGATCGCCTTGCCGCCGTCGATGACGAAGAGCATTGCCGCGTCGGCACGAAGACCGCGGGCGACGAGGTTCGACAGCAGCTCGGTCACCACGACCGTGTTCTCCGTCGAGCCGGCCCAGATGCCGAGCGGTGTCTTGGTCCCGTCGATGCTGACGCCAAGAGCGATCAGAACCGAGTGACCCGCGAACTCGATGCCGTCGATGAACATCGCGACCAGGTCCACGTCGTCGAGCTTGCGCGAGACGAACTGCGCGAGCTTCTCGGTCGTCGCGTCGATCAGCGCGCGCGACGCGTTGCTCTTGCTCGCGCCGCGCGCCTCCATCGATTCGTCCACCGGTTCCAAGCTGCGCTCGTATCCGCGCGTCGACACGCCGAGCGCGATCTGTTCGACGACGCGCTCGGACATCGGATCGCCATCCCGAAGACGCTCGATGCTCGGCAGCGCGACTTCGCGGCCTCGACCCTTGCCGCGAGCTCGGACGCGAGGGTGTGGCAACGACACGTTCCGACCGCCGAAGCAGACCGGCGTCGTGCCCGTGCCCCAGTGGTGGTGCGTACGCCCTTCGATGTGCTTGCCCTTCGGACCGGCGATATCCGCGGCCTCCGCCACGAGCAGCTCCGAGAGCACCACCATGCCCATCTGCTGCACGAACGACAGCAGCCCTTTCTTGGTCGCGTCCATCGCCAGCAGCAGCGGCAGCATCAGCTGCTGCATCGCCACGCTCATCGCAACCGGATTCTCTTCTTGCTTCCGTCCCTTGACTGCGGCTCTCTTCTTCACGGCGGCTCCTTTGCCCCTTGGGGCTCAAAGTCCTGGCAGACCTGATTCTCAGGCCGGCGAGGAGCCGCCGCTACTTCACGAATTCAACAGGCTCTGGGGCATCCCCCAGCGAGAGGGTGGGTCTCGTCACGGTGGGGGACAAGAGATACCGCTGGCGCCGATGGATCTCCCCCGAGATCGGCTCGAAAG
>JBOHTC010000048.1:0-1109 GCA_050733495.1 Gemmatimonadaceae bacterium
CACCGTAGTTTTTGTAGACGATCCAGGAGGAGGGAGAGCCGCTGATGGGGGGATAGAAGGTGGAGGCGAGGTTATAGGTGCCGCCGAGGAGGCAGACGACGGAACCGGGCTGGGTGGCCGCGGCAGCGCCGGTGAAGGTTTTGGGGGCGGAAGGGCTGGAGCCGGAATTGGAGTTATTTCCGGAGGGAGAAGCGAAGAGAGTGCAGTCGGAGGCCAAGGTGCCGTTATTGACGGTGATGGTGAGAGGCGAACTGGTGGCGGAGATGTTGGCGGCATCGGTAGCTTTGGCGGTGAGGGTATGAGATCCGTTGGGGAGTGAGCCGGTATTCAGGGAGAAGGACCAGTTGTTGGTACCGGAAGCGTTGGAAAAGTTACCGGCGTCGACGGCGACTTGCACGGAAGTTAGAGTAACGGAATCGGAAGCGGTGCCGGAAACGGAGAGAGTACCGGAAACGGCGGCACCGGCAGAGGGAGAGGAGATGGCGACCGAGGGCGTGGGAGAGACGATGTTGATGGAGAAGTTGGCGGAGGCGGAATGAGCGGCGGCGTCTTTGACTTGCAGGGTGAGGGGGAAGGAACCGGCCACGGTGGGAGTACCGGAGAGAGTTCCAGAGGAGTTTAGGGCAAGGCCGGAAGGCAGAGAGCCGGAGAAGAGAGACCAGGAGTAGGGGGTAGAGCCGCCAGAGGCGCTGAGGGAGGTGCTATAGGGGCTGGCAACGGTTCCCCCGGGAAGTTGCGCTGTAGTGATCTGCAGGGTTGCTCCAGAGCCGGAACTGACAGTGAGGGTAGCCGCGCTGCTGGTGGCGGATCCGGCGGAATTGCTGACCACGGCGGTGAACTGTGCGCCATTATCTGCGCTCGTCGTAACAGGTGTGGAGTAGCTGGAAGCAGTGGCTCCAGTGATGGCCGCACCGTTTTTCTTCCACTGGTAGCTCAGGGGAGCAGTCCCCGTGGCCGCCACAGAAAACGCAGCCGCCTGCCCCGGCGTCACCGTCGTGCCCGCCGGCTGCGTGGTGATCGATGGTGCGGTGGTCGCTGAATTAGCATTGAATGCCACGTCGACCCAGTAGTTTGCATTGTTGCTGCTGGTGGGAAACGCGCTGGTGCTG
>JBOHTC010000049.1:0-7243 GCA_050733495.1 Gemmatimonadaceae bacterium
CGGGAGGCGGGAGGCGGGAGGCGGGAGGCGGGAGGCGGGAGGCGGGAGGCGGTGGGCGGGAACGCGAGATGAAGGACGCACTGTGCGCGCGATTTCATTTTTTCCGCTTTCCACTTTCACTTTCGGCTTTCCGCAACCCCGCATCCCGCATCCCGCATCCCGCTTCCCGCTTCCCGCCCACCGCCTCCTAGCGCGATCCTGCTACAGTGTGCGCAGTGGGATGAGGGTGCCTTTGCTCCAGGTCCTCGAGGTGGTGGAGGGTCTCTTCACCGTAGAACAACTTGATGTACTTCGCCTGCGTCGCGGTCAGGCGTCTTACCGCCCAGCTCAGATGCACGAAGTGAGGCTCGACAGGCGCGTGCATTGGGTGCATGCCGATCTCCTGCGGGAGATTGTTCGCCTTCTTCGTGTTGCAGGGACTGCAGGCGGTGACGACGTTCGTCCAGTCGTTGGCGCCGCCGCGCGAGAGCGGGATAAGGTGATCGCGGGTGAGAGATTCACGAGGCTTGAGCTCGATCTGCAGCCGGCCACAGTACTGGCAACGGTAACGATCGCGGGCGAACAGGAACGTGTTCGTAACCTGCCGGCGGAAACGGCGAGGGACGTGGATGAAGCGCATGAGCCGGATCACAGCCGGCCGCGGAAGGGTCAGCCTCTCGGAACGAACAACGCGATCAGAATCCGCTTCGACGATCTCCGCCTTTCCATCGATCACCAACCGCAGCGCGCGGCGAAGCGGAACCATCGTCAAAGGCTCGAACGAAGCATTCAGTGCCAGACAACCTACGATCAAGCACTCCTCCCGGGGTAACCCAACAAAATATACAACTGATTTACTACATCTAATGCGACGACGCCGAGGGTGGGCGGTAACAGTTATTACCCCGGAAAACGCAGCTTTCCACGGTCCGCTGAAAGATGCACCAATTCGGTGCTAAGCCGGCGAAGCTGACACCCCTCCGACACGCTCTCTCGCGGTTGTTCCACGAGACGCCACGGCGTCTTTTCTCGCCGGAACGGGCGTCAGCCAGCCGTAGCGATCTCCAAGAGTTCCACCCGCGATTCCCATATACTCGCGCTGGATGGCGAGCGTCAGCGAACCCGGCTTTCCATTACCGACGGGTATTCTGTCGACCGAGCGAATCGGAGTAATCTCCGCGGCGGTCCCGGTAAAGAAAACCTCGTCCGCGATGTAGAGCATCTCGCGTGGAATCGACTGCTCGGCTACCTCGACGTCCATGTCCTTGGCGATGCGAATCACCGAGTCGCGCGTAATTCCGTTCAGGATCCCGGCGCTGATCGTGGACGTGAACAGCTTTCCGTCCCGCACGAGGAAAAGATTTTCGCCGCTTCCCTCCGATACGAGGCCGAAGGAATCCAACATGATGCCCTCGACGTAATTGTCGACGCGCGCCTGCATCTTCGACAACTGGCCATTCAGATAATTACCGCCGGCCTTGGCCATCATCGGCAACGTGTCGGGCGCGGGACGTCTCCAGCTCGAGACACAGACGTCCGCACCATTCTTGAGCGCGTCGGCGCCGAGGTAGGTGCCCCACACCCAGGGAATAATGAAGACCTCGAGCGGCGTGTCGCCAGGAAGAACGCCCATCTGCTCACCGGTCCGGATCGCGACCGGCCGCAGATAGCAATGCGGTAGCCCGTTTTCGGCAACGGTATCGACCGCCGCGCGCGAAAGATCGTCGAGCGAGTACTTGAGTGGCATCCGGTAGATGCGACACGAGTCCGCGAAGCGGCGCATATGGGCATCGAGCCGGAAAACAGCAGGACCGCGGGGAGTCTCGTAGCAGCGAATTCCCTCGAAGACACTGGAGCCGTAGTGGACGACGTGGCTCATGACGTGGATCGTCGCGTCTTCCCAATCCACGAACTTCCCGTCGTGCCAGATACGGTGGTGATTATCTACTGCGGGCATTGACCAGGCTTCCCACTGTGAGGATTGCTGAAGATATCAAGCGGGCCCGCGCGAAGCGAGTGCGGCGCCCGTTTTCCGAACCCGATCCGCCAGCGACTCATCCCACGCGGCGGCGCGTCCGTTCTCCGCCAATGCCTTGCCACGAACCGCAACGAAGCGCGCCGATCGTCCGGGCAGAGCAAAGATGGCAGCGGAGTATGGATCACCCAACGGTGTGGTGCGAGCAATGTCGACGCTGAAGGCTGCGAGATCAGCATCCTTTCCTACCTCGAGCGATCCGGCGCGCGAATCGATCCCGAGGGCGCGCGCGCCTGCAATAGTGGCGAGCTCGAGTGCCTGGTGCGCACCAAATGCATCGTGTCGGTGGGTTGCCGCGCGATGGATCAGAACCGCGAGGCGAGATTCATCAAGGATGTCCATGCGATTGTTGCTGGCGACCGAGTCCGAGCCCATTCCAACGCGAATTCCCGCAGCGAGCATCGGCAGAAGTGGCGCGATGCCGTGCCCGAACTTTGCGTTGGACGCAGGGCAGTGCGCGACGGCGCATCGGTGGCGCGTCATGATGTCGATGTCAGCCGAATCGACGCGAACGCAGTGGATCAACAGCGGTCCGCGCTCCAGCACGCCTTGTTTCTCGAGGAGCTCGATCGGCGAACGCGCACGCGGGGCGACTGCGATTCCGCGCCGGCGCCAGCGATCCGCGAAGTCTCCCTGTCCCCGCACGACGATGTCCATCTCCGGCGCGCTCTCGGCGATGTGCAGCGCCATGGGAAGCTTTTCGGAAATGGCGAACCGCGCTGCAGCGGCGTAAAGCTGGTCCGACACTGTGTAGGGCGCGTGAGGAGACACGCCAAGAGTGACGAGATCACTTTCGCGCGGTCGGAGCGCGTCGACGCGAGTCTCGAGGTCTTTCATCGCAGCGCCGCACTGTGACGGATCGGGTCCAAAGACTTCCTGATACATGATACCGCGAACACCCATCTCGCCGAGCGCAGTCATCACAACTCCGCTCGAGCAGGTGTCGGCGTAGGTGGTGATGCCGGCCTCGAGTCCTTCCATGATGCCGAGGCGAGCCGAGTCGAGCAGCATCTGCTCGCCCATCGTCTCGTTACGACTCTCGCGCAGCTTGTCGATCCAGCTCGCGAAGCTGCAGTCTTCGAGGAAGCCGCGCATAGCGGTGAGCTCGAGGTGGGTGTGAGTGTTGACTAGTCCCGGCAGCAGAATCGAATCACCGAGCTCGTAGTCCTCGCCCGGTGGAGCAGTTCCGCGTGGCCCCACGTAGGTGATGATTCCATCGCGCTCGACGACGGTTGCGTTCTCGATCGGCGGCTGGGTGATGGGCAGCACCCAACGCGCGTGGTAGCGCATCAGCGCGACTTTTTTGCCGGCGGCAACGACGGGCTGGTGTCAGTCCTCGGACGCGTGGAATCCCGTATCACCCTTCCAGGACTCGAGTCGCGGCGGCTCATGCTCCGGAGAATCGAATCTCTTCGCGCGCTGTCGCGCCGAATCGAGCTGCGTCGGCTGGTATCGAACACTGTCGGCACTCGGCCCGTAGTATCGAATACCGTAGGCCTGCGCTGCGGGTTTGTTGACGGAACGGGCTGATATCCGGGCGGCGGCTGCGGCGGCGTAACGGTGATCGGAGTCTGAGCTCCGCCAGGCGGCGGCGTGTACGGAATCGTGCTGAAAGTGTCGCCGGGTATGTAACCGGGATTGGCGTAGGGACCGTGCTTGTCGCACTCGCGCGTCGGCTCCGTGCCGGAAATGTAGAACTCGGTGCTGACGAGGTCGCGCGGACAGTACTGCGTCGCCAGCAATCCACTGCTGACGTCGATCTCGCGGGTGACGATCGACATCGGGCGCGGCCAATCGGGCGGTGGCGGCTTGCGTCTGTATACCTCCGTCATGAACGCGGTCCACGCCGGAGCGGCGAGCACACCACCCTGCGCGTTCTCCTTGATCTTCTGGGGACGATCGAACCCCATCCACGCGCCAGCCACGAGATCGGCGGTGTAGCCGATAAACCAGACGTCGGTGCCGTCGTTCGTAGTTCCTGTCTTGCCGCCCGCCGGGTAATGGAATCCCGCGTTCCACACCGAGGAGGCTGTTCCGCGCCGCACGACGTCCTTCATCATGTCGACCATGATCCACGCTTCTTCCGGCGACAGAACCTGGGTGCGCGTCGGGGTCGGCTGCCAGAGAATCTCTCCCTTCTGATTCTCGACGCGAATGATCGCGTTTGGAGTGGCGCGAACTCCGAGATTTGCGAAGGCCGTGTAGGCGGAGATCATCTCGATCGGATAAACACTGGCTGCCCCGATGTGGATCGATGGATACGGTGGAATTGGACTGGTGATGCCGAAATTCCGCGCCTCGTTTATAACGGTTTGCTCACCGAGCTCCATGCCGAGTCGAATGGTGGAGACGTTGCGCGACTCATAAAGCGATTGGCGCATGGGAATCTCGCCAAGGAATTTGAGATCGTAGTTCTGTGGAGCCCACTCGGGTTGGCCGGGGACCTGGAGCACGAGCGGGCTGTCGTTGACGATGTACGACGCTGGTCTTCCGTTCTGGACGGCGGCGGCGTACACGATCGGCTTGAACGCCGATCCGGGCTGACGAAGCGCCTGCACCGATCGATTGAACTTCGAGTCGTCGAAATCGCGCCCACCGATCATCGCGCGCACGGCGCCGTTGCGCGGATCCAGGGCGAGGAAGGCGGTCTGGAGATATGGCGACGTTCCGCTGCCTTCGTCGCCTTCACGGTGGGCGAGGTAATGCTCGAAAGTCTCGTGAGGGTAAGGTCCGAATCGACCCGCTTCTATAGCTCGCGCCTGCCTCTCCAGCGCGCGTTCGGCGGCACCCTGTTCGTCGAGATCGAGAGTCGTGTAGACCTTCAGTCCCTGCTCGTATAGCTGCTTCCCGAACTGCGCGTCGAGCTGTTCCCTCACCCACTCCACGAAGTACGGAGCCGTTTCTCCGGTGACTGTTTTGTTGGCGAGCTGCAGCGGATACGCGCGCGCTCTGCTGGCGTCGCCGTCGCTGATCTTCCCCTGCTGGCGCATCAGCTCGATGACCGTATTGCGACGCTGGATTGCGCGCTCTGGGTAGCGAACGGGATTGTATCTGGCCGGCGCCTTCGGCAGCGCGGCGAGAGTCGCCGCTTCGGCGAGGTTCAGATCGCGGACTGATTTCCCGAAGTAGCGCTGCGACGCGGTCTCGACGCCGTACGCGCCGTGGCCGAGGTCGATCTGGTTGAGATATAGCTCGAGAATTTTTTTCTTGTCGTATTTGGCCTCGATCGCGCGGGCGACTTTCGCTTCCTTGACCTTTCGGATGATGCTCTTCTCACGCGAGATCTTCTCGGGGAAGACGTTGCGCGCGAGCTGCATCGTTATCGTGGAAAACCCCTGCGAGTAACCATGGATTGGTGAGCGCAGGATGACGCTGGCGGCGCGGTGCCAATCGATTCCGGAGTGCTGGTAGAAGCGCTTGTCTTCGGTGCTGATGAAGGCGTCCTGCACCATCTTCGGGATCTCGTCGATCTTGACGAGAGTGCGGCGCTCCAGCCCCAGCTCGGCGATGAAGCGCCCATCGATGGCGTAGAGCTTCGACGTCTGGTGGGGTGTGTATTCGCTGAGGATCTCGATCGATGGACACTGGTTTCCGCGGCAGATCAGTGCCCAGATGCCATACATCGATCCAACGCCAACGGCAACGAGAAATGTGACCGTAAGCAGCACCGCTCTGATGAGAGTCGGGTGGCGCTTGCGGAATGGGACCTTGCTGTCGATAACGGAGGGGGAGGAGGCCATGCGGAGAGAAAAAGATAACCGTGATACACCGAAGGTGACACCGTGGCCGGGCGTCCATATCTTCTCCGCATGAACGCGAAGATTTCACTGCTGGAAGAGCTGTCGTGGCGCGGAATGATCTACCAACACACGGACGGATTGCGGGACGCACTCGCAACGGGTTCAGTGAGCGCGTACGCGGGCTTCGATCCGACGGCATCGAGCCTTCACGTTGGGCATCTCGTACCAGTGATGGGACTTGCGCATCTCCAGCGATCCGGACACAGACCAATTGCGCTGGTCGGCGGCGGTACCGGCATGATTGGCGACCCGAGCGGAAAGACAGCCGAGCGGCAGTTGTTATCGGCGGAAGAAATCGAGCTCAATGCGCGGTCGATCGGAAAGCAGCTCGAGCATTTTCTCGATTTCACTGGTCCACGTGGCGCGCTCATGCGCGACAACGCCGAGTGGCTGCGGCCACTCAAGGCTGTCGACTTCATGCGCGATGTCGGAAAGCACTTCACCGTCAACTACATGCTGGCGAAGGATTCTGTGCAGTCGCGCATCGAGGGCGGAATTTCGTTCACAGAATTTTCGTACATGCTCCTTCAGGCTTACGATTTTCTGGAGCTGAATCGAAGGGAGGGAGTGACACTCCAGATCGGCGGCAGCGATCAGTGGGGAAACATCACCGCTGGTCTGGAGCTGATTCGACGTGTTTCCGGAGAAACAGCGCACGCCCTGACGATGCCGCTGGTCACGACCGCGGGCGGATCGAAATTCGGGAAGACGGAAGCCGGGGCTGTGTGGCTCGACTCTGCGCGCACATCTCCGTACAAGTTTTATCAGTACTGGATCAACGTGGATGATCGCGACGTCGGAAAGTACCTGCGACTGTTCACTCTGATGTCCCGTCAGGAGATCGAGGCGTTGGAGCGGCTCGTCGAGACGGCGCCGGAGAAGCGCGAGGCGCAGCAGGCGCTCGCGCGCGACCTGACGGGCCGTGTACACGGAGAAGAGACAGCACGAGTAGCGGAAGAAGTGTCGCGCGTCCTGTTCGGCAAAGCGGACCCGACGACGCTCTCGGAGAGCGTACTCCGTGCGCTCAGTGAAGAGGTGCCGTTCACGGAAACGCGCGCGGTCCCGGGCTTAACTGACGCTCTCGTCGCGTTGAAGCTCGCGACTTCGAAGGGCGCAGCGCGCAGGTTAATCGAACAGGGCGGGGTGTACGTCAACGGTCAGAGAGCGAGCCTCGAAACGGACCTTGCGTCGGCGCAGCCTCTGCGGGGCGGGTACCATCTGCTTCGGAAAGGGGCGAGGGAGTATGGGTTGATACGCATGTAGCGGCAGGGGGGAGGCGGGAGGCGGGAGGCGGTGAGCGGGAGGCGGGAGGAGCAACTGAAGACTACACGCTACCGGCTGATCGCTTCGCGCTGACCGCTTCCCGCGAACGCCCCCCCCGCCCATCGCGTCCCGCTCACCGCTTCCCCCTTCCCGCCTCCCGCTTCCC
>JBOHTC010000050.1:0-1067 GCA_050733495.1 Gemmatimonadaceae bacterium
AGCTGCGAGCGACATAGCAGTCGATAGCTTCAATCTTTTCAGGGTATCGTTTGCTCTCTGAGCGATCAACCATTTCTTCCTTGGAGCGCGCGCTCGTCTGCTGCAACGTTCGTTAGGCAGAGGCGACTAGTCCGTGGCCGCCCACTTATCCAGGCCGCAGTGTAGACAATTGCGAGCGAAGCTGTTGAAGTACCATATCGCTGAAAAATACCAGTTGTGGCATCGCGGGCAACGAAATCGTGCACGAACCTGCGCCACATCAACGCAAGGACCCAAAAGACAGCCAGAATAACGAATGGTGGTTGCCAGATCATCCAAATAAGAGCCGTGAGGACGTAAGTCGAAAAGACGCTAAGCCAGTAGATACGCTGCTGGCGTCGATACGCGTGCCAAGCAGCGGCATATTGTCCGTCTGGGATTATAGGCACGGTGCCAGTGTATTCTGCTAACGCCCAAGTCCAGCTGCGAGCGACCGACTCAGCGAGCGCTCGGCAGTTTGGTTTCCGCATCGCCAGGACTGATTCGATTTACATCCTGGCGGCGTGAGAGCCGACCCGCAACTGCACCTCCACCGAGAAGTCCCAAAGCGGCGATGAATCCGAGTTTTGCTAGAGCGACGTTAACAAGCCAAGGCACTCCAGCTAAGCCGAGATGAAAGAAGATCGCGCCGCCGTCGACGACTCCAACGGCCAATCCAAGCGCCATCATCACATCTGCTATTCGACGCACGCGATCAAGCTCCGGATTATGAATGTCGGCCTAACGCCCAGTTCAGTTGGAATGAAGCGGCTGGACCTCCACGGCGACGTGGTGGCACTGTTCCGCCCCAGAGGTATTTCACGCGGTCTGAGCCGCAAGACAAAACCGGGGAGGCCAGCCATGGATACAATAGGACTCGATCTTCACAAGCGCGAGAGCCAGCTCTGCATAATCGGTTCTCAGGGAGAGATCACCGAGAAGAGGATCGTCACCAGCCGGGAGCGATTCACCGCGGTGCTTGGTGGGAGAGAGCGCTGCCGGATACTCCTCGAGGCATCGACGGAGAGCGAGTGGGGGGCGCGCCACCT
>JBOHTC010000051.1:0-4141 GCA_050733495.1 Gemmatimonadaceae bacterium
CGGGAAGAACATGCCCGATCCAGCGCTCGAGGAGCGGCTCGCGCGGAGCTACCCGTTTCGGAGAGCGAGCGAGCAGCGGTTGCCACCGATTTTCACCTGATCTGACGAAAAAGTCATCGAACGCCGAGCACCCGCCTTGCCTCGCGCTCGGAACTCCGCGCCTGGTGGCGCTGGTATTATGATTATCCGCGAACGACGGCTGCTCTGAAAATATCGACGGCCGTGCCTCCGGCCGGATCCGAGACCACCTGCGACGGCCCCCACAATTTCTGATTGGGATTTTCAATGCGGTTTCTGCTTGTCAGTGCGTTGGTGTCCTTTGCCGCTCCTCTCCCGCGCGTGCCCCACGAGCTCTCGCCTCCCGCCTCTCTCATTCCTGCCTCCCGCATTCCCGCCTCCCGCATCCCGCGCACCGCGACCCCCGTACTGCGCTACCTGAAGGTTGGTTCGCATCGAATCGAGTTTGACGTTCCGGGGCCCGGTCGGGCGCCGTTCTCGAGTGTCTCCCGGATCCTTGGCGGAAAAGGAAACGCCGAGGAGACGGGCGTGCCCGCACTGGTGAGGTGCTATGTCCTCAGCGGCCCGGCTCCGCACATGATCCTGGCGTTCTATGGCGACGAGACCGCCGACAGCTTGCTGACCGATTTCGATCTGGCCCCGGTATCGCGGAAGCGGGATTTGGCTGGAAAATGCAGCCCGCTCTCGGTCAGCCCGCGCCAGGTCGTAACCGATCGCGGCATTAAAATCGGCCTCCCTCGCGCCGACGTCGAGGAAGCTCTCGGCCAGTCCCGTCGCGCGATCGATGGCCAGCCGATCTATGAAGTCACCGGGCCGCGCACCACCCGAGCCGGTGGGAGCGCCGGCACGGAAGAGATATCGTCGAGCATCACCATCACATATCGACGCCAGGTAGTGGTAGCATTCAGCGGTGGAATCAGCGAGGCCCGCTGAGTGCGCTCGACCGGGAACAATCCGACGTCTTTTTCGGTTCTATATACAGGGATGTTTCCCTATAAAGTGATGTCTCCCGCGCCACCGCCCTCCTTCGCCGAGAACTAACGATGAGCCGCACCACGTCGAATTACGCCGCTGCCTTGGTTGCGATACCTCTAGCCCTGATTTTTCTCGGCGCAAAGCTCGCAGGAGGCTCGGCTGCACCGATGAATGGTCCGCTGATGATCCCTGCCGTGGGGACAGAGCTCGTTGCGAGCGCGAATGCAGACACAGCCGTCTTCGCGGGAGGCTGCTTCTGGGGAGTTGAGGCGGTGTTCGATCATGTGAAGGGCGTCAAGCGCGCGATTTCCGGATATGCCGGAGGAAATGTTGCAGGCCCCTCGTACGAGCAGGTCAGCACTGGAGAAACCGGACACGCCGAATCGGTCGAGGTGATCTACGATCCTTCACAGGTTTCCTACGGAAAGCTCCTGCAGATCTTCTTCTCGGTCGCGCACGATCCCACGCAGCTCAATCGTCAGGGACCTGATCACGGTACCCAGTACCGGTCCGCGATCTTCTACCGGAACGCACAACAGGAGCAGGTAGCTGAGAGCTACATCAAGCAGCTCACGACGGCGAAGACGTTTTCCCGCCCGATCGTGACCCAGGTCGCGAAGCTCGGCGGTTTCTACCCTGCCGAGGAATACCACCAGCATTACCTCGCCCAGCATCCGGACCAGCTCTACATCGTGATCAACGATCTGCCGAAGATCGCCGCGCTCAAGAAAGAGTTCCCGAGCGTTTACCAGGACTAGGTTCGGGCGAAACTTCAATCACCAGTGGGCGTAGGGCAGGAAGATCTTCTCTTGGAGCACGATTGAAAATCTTTTCGCCCTCGAGCCCGGCACTTGGATTCCTTTTCGCCATAGGTGCGACTGCGCCTCTTCGCGCCCAGGACACGAACAACGTTCACGTGAGCGTCCATGTCCCGGATTCCGTCGCCCACATCGTCGACAGACAGAGCGCCCACCACGCGCGATTTGCGATCGTGAGCGCCGACGGAAAGGCCGCGCTCCTTCTCATGGACACCACCATCGTCGCACAAATGACCGATCGTGGACTGGCGCAGATGAATTCGCGGGAGACGACGGACACCATCAAGAGCGACGCCTCGCGATTGTTCGCGCGCATGGCGCTCGGAGCGCTGGTGCCCTTGTTTGACCACGGAATCGCCTACCATCTGCGCGATCTCGCCGACGCGCATTACGACGACGGCCGACTTTTCCTGATTCGCGCGAACGGCGACGAAGTGTTCCGCGATGTGGAGATTGGGAAGACGCCTCTCATGGAGAGCTTCTCTTCCGGAGACGCTAGAGCGTTTGCCGCGAGGGCGAGGGAGGCCCGCGTGCGACTCGGTCGGTAGCCTTCGCCGGAGAAACGGTGCGGTACTGGTCCGCAAGTCGTAGATTCACCGTGGCCCACCCGGCCAACCAAACCGACGGAGGCATCCAATGCATTACCCCTCGGCAAACTTTCTCGCCGTGCTGGTCGCCGCAATAGTCATCTTCGCACTCGGCGGACTGTGGTACTCTCCGATTCTGTTTGCCAAACGCTGGATGGCGCTTCAGGGCGGAACTGAGGAGCAGATGCGGGCGCAAGCAGCGGCGGCGAACATGCCGCTTTTGTACATCAGCGCCTTCGTCACCTCCCTGATCATCGCGTGGGGTCTCGGAACGCTTGTCGCCCATCTCTCCGCCGCAACCCCGATGGGCGCCGCGCACGGCGCGTTGTTCGGCTTCTTGTGCTGGCTCGCCTTTGCCGCGTCGACGAGCTACGCCACCGCGATTTTTTCGGGCAAGCCGAAACAGCTATGGTTCATCGACTCGATGTACAACCTTGTATCGTTCGTGCTCGCTGGAATCATCCTGGCAGTCTGGAGATAGCACAACATCGCAACTGAGAGGAGGAATTCATGACGGTACCAATCAGACTTCGATACCTGTCTTTCGCGGTCATCGCGCTCGCGTCAGCGATCGCGCCCTGCGCCAGCGCGCAGAGGAGCAATCCACCGATGCCGAGAGTGCAACCTATAACTCGGCGAGCCGGACCGTTCACGCTGAGAGCGCCCGATCTGTTGTCCGGCGGTAGAATCGCGGCCTCGCACGTATACAACGGAATGGGGTGCACCGGCCAGAACATCTCGCCGGCGCTACAGTGGTCAAACCCCCCGGCTGGTACGAAATCTTTCGCCGTCACGATCTACGATCCCGACGCGCCAACGGGTAGCGGATGGTGGCACTGGGTGATGTACAACATCCCTGCCAACACGACGTTCCTACCATCAGGGGCTGGCAACGGACGCAGTGCGCCGAGGGGCAGCGCGCAGGGAACGACCGACTTCGGAACCAGGGGATACGGCGGTCCGTGCCCGCCTCCGGGCGACAGGCCGCACCATTATCACGTCAAGGTGTTCGCGCTGAAGGTCGACAGAATCGACGTGCCGGGAAATGCGACCGCGGCGTTCATCGGTTTCAACCTGAACGCGAACAAGCTTGGAACAGCGGAGATTATCGGCCGGTACGGCCGCTAACTGAGTCCGCGGCCGGCCTTAGGTCATCTTTCGCGACGACATAGAAATTCTGGTCGACGCGAAAGTCCTCGGGCCGGCTCACTTGCACCGAGGTCGTTTTCCAGGTTTCCGTCGGACTAATCCAGCTGGTCGTCGTCGGAGTTGTCGTGACTTTCACCGGCATCGCGAATCCTGGGACGACGTTGGTCCAGCGGTAGGACAACTGCCGGCCCTGGAGCTTGTACTCCAGCACGGGAATCTTCGTGGTCCGCAGGTACTGATCGAACACCTTGCTCAGATCCAGACCTGAGTGCGTGCTGATGTAGTCTTCCACTTGCTTACCGGTTACAGTCTGGTGCCAGAAGGTCTTGTTGAGTCCGCGCAGAATTCCCCGCCAGCGCGTATCGTCGTCGACAAGCTGGCGGATGATCAAGAGCATGTTCGCGCCTTTGTCGTACATGTCTCCTGAGCCTTCGTGGTTGACGCCGTAAACACCGACTATCGGCTCGTCATTTCTTATCAGCTTCCGCTGGCCGATCGTGTACTCGGCGCCGGCCTTTTTTCCCTGGGTGCACTCAGTGAACAGACCCTCCGCGTACGTGGCGAAGCTCTCGTGGATCCACATGTCGGCGGCAT
>JBOHTC010000052.1:0-3305 GCA_050733495.1 Gemmatimonadaceae bacterium
GGTTTGCACACGACGGTGCCAACGGACGCGACGATATTCGTGCTCGCAGCGGTGAGCGGCGGATAGGATCGGCGCTGATGAACCCTGCCAGGGAGATCGCCACGCGTAATGCCGGCGGCTCAAATCGGGCGGCGGATGCGTCCACCCAGATCGACGCATTTCTGGACAAGTACACGCCCGAGATGGCTTCGGCGGCACGCCGAGCGCGAGCACGAATGCGGAAACAGATTCCCGGCGGCGTGGAATTCGTCTACGACAATTACAACGCCCTGGTCTTCGGATATGGACCAAGCGATCGTCCGTCAGAGGCAGTCGTCTCGCTGGCGATAATGCCGAAGTGGGTGACGCTCTGCTTTCTCAAGGGCACGAAGCTGGCTGATCCGAAGAAGCTGCTCAAAGGAAGTGGCAGCACCGTGCGGAATGTGCGTCTGATTCCTCCGCTCACTCTCGATGACGCTGAGGTCCAGCGGCTGATCGACGCCGCGATCGCAGCGGCGAGACCGCCATTTCCTGTTGGCAAGGCCGCTCCAAGCACAATCGTCAAATCGATATCGGCCAAGCAACGGCCGCGCAGACCGCGAACAGAAATTTCTTGACGCGTTCGGCCCCGTGTCCTACGTTCGATTCGTTCTGGTTTTCTCGGCAGGCAACTGGTCGGCCGATCGCAGCTCCTCGTACACACTTTCAAATGCAAAGACGAGAAGTCGTCAAATTCCTCGGCGCCGCTCTGGCGCTGCCGTTCCTTCCGCGCAGCGCCGAAGCCGCGATAAAGCTCGGCGAATCCATACACGCGCGGATTGGTGACGTCCCATTCCGCACGCTGAGCGTTCCTCAACAAGCTCTAGTGACCAATATCGCGGAGATGATCATTCCGGAAACCGATACGCCGGGCGCGACCAGCGTCAGAGTGCCGGAATTCATCGATCTCATCCTGAGCGAGTGGGCGAGTGACGAAGAGAAAGCCAGCTTTCTCGCCGGGCTCTCTGACATCGATGCTCGGGCGGTCGCGGCGGGCGGCGCGAATTTCGTGTCGCTCTCGCCAGCGAAAAAGACCGAGCTCCTCACAGCGCTCGATGCGGCGCGAGAGGACAAGAGCGGCGCTGGTCACACATTCGGCCGTCTCAAGTCGCTGACGGTTTATGGATACTTCACCGCCAAGACCGTGGAGCAGGAAATCCTCAAGACCCAGATGTTCTTCAACGGCTACAACGGCAACGTCCCATTTACGCCGAGGGTTTGAGGATGACTGATACTTATGATGCGATCGTCGTTGGATCGGGAATCTCCGGCGGATGGGCGGCAAAGGAGCTTACCGAGCACGGACTCAAGACGATCGTCCTCGAGGCGGGACGTCCGATAGATCCAGCGGTGGATTACGACGAGCACGTGATGCCGTACGAGAAGCGTTATCGCGGGATGGGCGATCGCAATCGACTCGAGCGGTACCAGCCGATCCAGAGTCAGTGCGGTGCATGCGACGAATACGCGGGCAAATTCTTCGTCAACGATCTCGACAATCCGTATTCGACTCCTGAGGGGAAACCGTTTTCGTGGATTCGCGGACGTCAGGTTGGTGGCAAGTCGATTATGTGGGGCCGCTGTGTATTTCGGTGGAGCGATCTCGATTACGAAGCGAACCTGAAAGAAGGCGTCGGCGTGGATTGGCCGATCCGGTACAAGGACATGGCGCCGTGGTGGAGCTACGTCGAGAAGTTCGTCGGCGTACAGGGAAAGCACGAAGGTCTGGCGCAGCTGCCGGATGGAGAGTTTCTCAATCCGTGGCCGATGAACGCAGCGGAGCAGAAGGCGAGGGAAGTGCTGCTCACGAAATTCAACGGCGAGCGACTCGTCACCAACATGCGGCTCGCTGTGATCACGGAAGACCACCTCGGCAGACAGAAATGCCATCTGTGCGGCAACTGCCATCGCGGATGCGTGACGCTATCGTATTTCAGCAGCCTGAATTCGACGCTGCCTGCCGCGAAGAAGACTGGAAATATGACGCTGCGTCCGTTCAGTGTCGTGCACAGCGTGATCTATGATCCGAAGACGAAGAAAGCGTCGGGCGTTCGCGTGGTCGATGGGAACACAAAGGAGATGTTCGAGGTCAAGGCGAAGGTGGTGTTCCTCTGCGCAGCGGCGCTCGAGTCGACGCGAATTCTCTTGAACTCTTTGTCGCCGGAATTCCCGACCGGACTTGGCAATTCCAGTGGCGAGCTCGGCCACAATCTGATGGATCACATCATGGGTGGCGGCGCGACGGGAGAGCTGCCCTGGGCAAAGGATCGGATGGAAGTCGGGCGTCGTCCCGATGCGATCTATGTTCCACGATTCCGGAACGTGAAGACGAAGCATCCCGATTTCCAGCGCGGTTACGGATTCGAGGGAAGGGCGAGGCGTGCTGACTGGGAACGCGGAACGGAGATGCCGGGGTTTGGCGCGGGCTTCAAGAAATCTCTGATCGGAGATCTCGGCCCCTGGGAAATGAGCTTCGACGGCTTCGGCGAGATGCTGCCGAGGCACGAGAACTTCATCGAGATCGATCCGCACCTGGTGGATGCGTGGGGAATTCCCGCGCTCAGAATCAACTGCGCGTACAGCGACAACGAGCTCAAGATGCAGGACGACATGGTGGTGACGGCGACCGAGATGCTGGACGCGATGGGTGCGAAGAACATCAGGACGTTCAAGGAGAACAACGCGCCGGGCCTGGTGATTCACGAGACCGGCACAGCGCGAATGGGTCGCGACCCGAAGACGTCGGTTGTGAACATGCACAATCAGGTTTGGGATGCGCCGAACGTGTTCATGACAGATGGCGCGTGCATGGCGTCGAACGCGAATCAGAACCCGAGCATCACCTACATGGCGATGACGGCGCGGGCGGTGAATTACGTGGTGGGTCAGATGAAGAGGCGCGAGTTGTAGTTCAGCCGACCATCTCCAAAGACACGGTCGCGCACGCGCGCGGCCGCGAAGGTGGCCTCCTCCCGCTCCTCAACGCGCTCAGTGAGCAGCTAATGCTGCGTCACTACAGTGAGAGAACTCGCCAGACGTACCTGCGCTGGGTTGTCCGCTATCCGGTTCCACGGGACCCGCCATCCATCCCAGCTCGGTCGAGAGGACGTCGTGGAATTCTATCCCGGATCGGCAACAATGACCTCGTGCCCCAAGGACTCCAAGTGCCGCGCCACCCACTCGCTCTCCGTCGATGCCTCGAGCAGGATCCGGCAGCGCTCTCTCCGACCCAGCACCGCGGTGAATCGCTCCCGACTGGTCGTGATCCTCTTCTCGGTGATCTCTCC
>JBOHTC010000053.1:0-20562 GCA_050733495.1 Gemmatimonadaceae bacterium
CGACCCCGCCGAAGCGCAGGAAGTGATGATCCGCGTCCGCGCCCGATCGCTCGGCTGGAACCGCAGCGCGAATTTCCCTGTTCCTGTGGTGCCGTACGATTTGAGGATGTCGCTCGAGGCGGGGCTCGTTGACAGAAGAGGGGTTCTTGGGACTCGGCGTTGAGGCTGTCCGTTTCGCCGGGCTCCCGGCGCTAACGAGACAAAGGAAACTTCGGCGTCCGTAACCAGTCGAAGCTTGCCCAATCGAACTATCCAGCCCGTCCCCGTGTCGAAGACTATAGCAACCATGGTCGCGACAGAGAACTGCGGTAGATAAAATCACCGCGTGAACGAAGCACAGCTCATCGCCCGGGTGATCGCGGGAGATCGGTTGGCCGGGCGTGCGCTCTACGACACGCACGCGCCACGCGTCTTCGCGCTCGCGTACCGACTGAGCGGCGACGCTGAGAAGGCCAGGGAGTTCACGCAGGACACTTTCATCCGCGCTTTTGCTCGACTTTCTCAGTTTCGGGGCGACGCGGCGTTCTCGACCTGGTTGCACAGAATCGTTGTGACGGTGGCGTCGAATGCGAGGCGCACCGAGCTGAGGTTCGGACGCGAGGTCGCGCTCGATGAAGCCGACTTGATCGAGGCCAGCGCACCTGAGGCCGAGCCGGATCTAAAGGAATGCATCGCCAGAGCAGTGGAAAGACTTTCAGAGGCTTACAGAATCACGCTGATAATGCACGACATTGAGGGATACACCCACGCCGAGATCGCCGAGATTCTGGGAGTTCCAGAAGGAACCTCCAAGAGCAGACTCTCCGTGGCAAGAGCGCAGCTCCGACATGAGCTGGCCGCATTCAAGGAGTAGGACCGATGGACGACGAGCGCTTTGACGACCTGATTCGCAATCTTCCGCGGAGCTTCGATGCTCCGCCCGAGCCGCCACTCGACGAGATGTGGACGGTGATCGAGAACGCGCATTTCAACGCTCCGGTCTCGGTGCGGCGGCGCGGTCTCGTGTCGATTGCGCCGTGGATGGCGGCGGCTGCGACTCTTCTGATCGGTATTGGAATCGGACGGTTCCTGCCTCGGACGGCAGCGACTCACGGCGCCAGTCCACCGGCCGCGATTGCCTCGGCAAAATCGGCCGCGACGTTCTCCGACACTTCAGCGGTTGCCGATGCTTATCGCGATCAAACGAGTCGCTACCTCGGTCAGACCGCCGCTCTTCTCATTTCGCTTCCCGCGAGGGATGCCAACGTAAAGGCGGACGCGGCTTTTGCGGGAAAGGCCGCTGATCTTCTGGTCACGACGCGCCTGCTCATCGACTCGCCTGCGGCGCAAGATCCGAAGATGCGTGCGCTGTTGGAGGACCTGGAGCTCGTGCTCGTTCAGGTCGCGCGTCTCCGCGTCGAGCGTAGCAGAGGGGATCTCGATCTCATTCACCAGGCAGTCGAGCAGGGAGACGTGCTCTCGCGTCTCAACTCCGCGGTAGTTACAAATCAATCGTCAGAATGAGGGAAGCATGAGCAGAGCAACTTGCATCGCGGTCGCACTCGGCATTTTCTCGTTGTCGGCCGGAGCGCAAACTCCGGCGCCGACTCCTTCCGCTCCACCGTCTCCGCCAGTCGTTGGAGAGCCTGCACCAGTGGCGACACCTGCTCCCCGGGCGCGACCAGCGAAGCCGTGGCCGGCGGATTGGCCTGATATCGATCTCTCCGCCATGAAAGGGAAACTCGACGGGATGAAGATGGACCTTGAGCTGGCTCCGATGCCCGACATGGACATCGAAATGCCCGACCTGCGCGAAACCCTCGAAATCGATCGCTCGATGCGCGACATGAAGTGGAGTCTGGACGAGGCAATGCCGGATCTCGATTTCGCGATGCCGGAGATTCCTGTGATGCCTGTGATGCCTGTGTCGCCTGTGTCGCCTGTGATGCCCGACTTCCCGATGATCGATGTGCCCATGACACCGATGATCGATGAGCCCATGATCGACGTGCCGATGCCGCCTATAGCTCCCATGGCGCCTCTTCACTTTGACGATTGGACATCACCCGAAGCGCTAGCGGCACCATCGGTGGCGCTCTCGAAAGCGGCGCGCGCTCTCACAGACATGGCGAAGTTAGGAGGTGAGTCGCCGTTCGTGCGACAATTCTCGTCGATAGCGGCCAACCCCCCGGAAGCCTGGGCGCAAGCGGACCCAGCCGATTCGCTCTATCGTCTAGCACGGGAGGCTTTGAACCGCGGCGAGTATCGTCGTGCAGCGCAATTGTTCGGCGACATCTCGCAACGCTTCCCGAATTCCGCCTACTCCGCGGACGCTCGGTACTGGCGCGCGTTCTCGCTCTACCGCATTGGTGGCACTAGCGATCTTCGTGATGCTCTTACCGCGTTGCAGGACAACTCACACGTCTATCGGCAGGCGTCCTTGCAGACCGACGCTGCGGCGCTCGCCGCTCGGATTCGTGGCGCACTGGCGGCGCAGGGTGATGCACAGGCCCGCGAGCAGCTCGGGCGTGTCGCCGCCGACCACTCCGAGACCTGCGACCGCGAAGATCTCGCTGTCCGTATCGAGGCGCTCAACTCCCTCGGCCGAACCGATCCGGAATCGACGACGCCCATTCTTCGCCGGCTCCTCGCGCGCAAGGACGACTGCTCGACGAGCCTTCGTCGTGCGGCGTTGTGGCTGCTTGGCAGACGCACGGACGCCGAGGCGATGTCGCTCGTGATGAATACTGCGCGCAATGATCCTGACATCAGAGTTCGCGCCGACGCCCTGCGCTTTCTTGCGGCCATGCCCGGCGATCAGCCGATCGCGACGCTGGAGGAAATCGCCCGCACACCCGGCAACGACCAGTTGCAACGCGCCGCGATAATGGCGCTGGGCCGAAGCGACAGTCCGCGAGCGCGCCAGAGCATTCAGGCGATCGTGGCGCGGACGGATCTGAGTGAGGAGCTGCGCGCGTCCGCCCTCGCGAGCATGGATGCGGAGCACACCAGCGACAACGGAGCGTTCGTCCGCTCGATCTATCCGCGTCTGGAGACGCCGCGTCTGAAAGCGGAAGCGATTCGGGCGATTGCCAACATCGGCGGCAACGACAACGAGCAGTGGCTCCTTTCCCTCGTACGAAACGCGAACGAGTCGCCCGAGGTGCGTGCGACCGCGCTCCGTTACGCTGGACGTACGTCAATCCCGATCGCAGACCTCACACGCATGTATGACGCTGCAGATGCACGGTCGCTGCGCGAGCAGCTTATAAGGCTTTACGCGCAAAGGACAGAGCCGGAGGCCACCGACAAACTCTTCGCTATAGCCCGTACCGGCACCGATCCCGACCTGAGACGTTTTGCCATCTCGGCGCTCTCGCGAAAGAACGATCCACGAACGAAGCAGCTTCTTCTGGAGATCATCGACAAATGACGAAGTCCTTTCGGCGCACCCCGCTCGCGACGTTGATGATACCCGCCATCATCATGGCGTCCGCTGCTGCTGCGGGGGCGCAATCGCTCAGCGCGCGCGTCGCGTCAGCATCGCAGCGCTCGGTTCAGTTCTCTTATCCGGTGAGGCCGGGCGTGTGCGGCGATGGCCGAACCTACATCTCGACTGGCGGCGGAAACTTCTACGGCTCGTTTGGGTCGAGCACGACGGACCAATGCGTCGCCGGACCCGCGCGCGTCGTCGCCGACCTCGCGGATCGAAACGTCGTCGCGCTTCGAACGTACGTCGGACCCGTGAGCGCAGAGGCCGATCCGGGCGCCACCAATCTCGGTACGGTCACGCCGGCGGAAGCGGCTGACTTTCTCCTGAACGTCGCTTCGCACGCCGACGGTAGAGTAGGGCGTGATGCAATCTTCGCAGCGCTGCTCGCCAACAGCGGCGACATCTCAACGCGATTGCTCGCCATCGGCCGCGACCAGAGTCGTCCACTCGAGACACGGCGCGCCGCTCTCTCCGGCCTTGTCCGTAGCGACGCAACGCAACTCGATAGAGTGGCCGCGGCGCTCGTTCAGATTGCGAGCAATGAGAATGAGGTTCAGGGTGTCAGGACGGGTGCGATGTCCGTTCTCTCGCGGCTCGATCATGCTGCCGGCATCCAGCCATTGGTGCAGCTGGCGAGCGCCAACCTCACCTCCTGGACGGGACGTGAGAGCATGACGGTACTCGCGCATTCAGGCGATCCGCGCGCGCGGCAATTCCTGCGCGCCACGGCGCAGCGAGCCGATCTCCCTGATGAAGTCCTCGCGACCGCTCTGCGCGGACTCGGTCGAGAGTACGTCACCGGCCAGGACGCCAGCATGCTGCGCTCGATCTATCCGAGACTCACCGGGCAGCGCTCTCAGGACGCGGTACTCGCGTCACTCTCGGAGCTTGGTGGATCGGAAAACGTCCAATGGCTCACGAGTATCGTGAAGGATGACAAAGCCGCGCCCGACGCGCGCCGGCGCGCACTCCAGTACCTGACGAGAGCGGGCGCGACTACGCCCGCGTTGGTTGGCCTCTACGATCCGATTCCGGATCAGCAGTTGCGCGAAGCACTCATCGGGCTATACTCGCGCATCCCCGACAAGGCGGCGACCGACAAGCTGGTATGGATCGCGAAGAACGACCAGAATCTCGCGCTCAGACGCCGCGCAATCTCGGCTCTTTCACGCAACGGAGATCCAAGCATCCGGGCGGCCTTACAGGATATCGTCGAGCGCTGACTCTCGGCGTCGAGATCTCGGCGCTCACTCTCGCCGGGCTCCTGGCGTCAGGCCACCGAGACGAAGTTTCATCCGGATGAGGCGGATTTTGCCGGATTAAAACGGATCGCTCCTCTTGGCGTGAGAGCACATCTTCGCGGGCCGGGGTTTTTTGGGAACTGCCGCTCGGGCAGGCCCCTCACGCCACATGAGGATCTCTATCGCTGAAGGCTGAGGCTGCACGCAGACGCCTCAATGCAAATAAGCGCCAAGAGGCGCTCTCAATGCAAACAACAAAAATCCCAGCCCCGGCGCGAGGAGCTATAGCGCCACTACGGTCGATCCGTCAAATCCGGAAAAATCCGCCTCATCCGGATGAAACTTCGTCTCGGTGGCCAGAATTCAGGAGCCCGGCGCGACGATGAAACCTCCCAGCCTAGCTGCTGCAAAGCTTTGTAGCTGCCCGCTTATGTATTGAAGATGGCAGTGAGCGAAGAGACTATACGCCGAGGAGCTGTTAGACGACCTTCCTCTTGCGTCGAGGAACAAGCTCGGGAGCCGCCCAGTCGTTGCCGAGGACCTTTTGAAAGCAACGCTTGGGAACGATATCCACCCCGGAGCGCGTGAGCGCGTCGTAACGCGCGAGCTTCTCGGGATAGAGCGAGACGCTCGTCGGCTTGTAGGAGAGCGACAAAAAGAAATTGTCGGTGAGACTGAGCGCGAATAACTCTTCGATGTTTCGCGCCCGCGCGAGTCTCTCGATTCCTAGTACGACCTGACTTCCCAGCCCTTTGCCGTGGTGCGAGGGTGCGACGGCGACCGACGAGACCTCCGCGAGTGATGGCGAATACTCTTCGAGAGCCGCGCACGCTATCACACGTCCGACAATATCCGTTGCGACGACGTAGTTGTCGATCCGGGCCGCGATCTGATCGAGAGTGCGTGGCAGCATCAGTCCCTGCGCGGCGTACTGAGAGACGAGCTCCAGTATCTGCGGTCCGTCGGCGCGAACGGCTCGACGCACGACGTTTCTGGAAGTCGTGGGTTTCGAGAGCGAGAGCGAACGGGTGGCTGGCAGTGGGAAATTATGCACGAGGAATGTATATATACACACCCCTCGCCCCGCAAGGGTCGCGTCCGCGCTCGAAGGGTTTCGAGCGCTGCGCAGCGCCCGAGCGACGATCAGTGCGTCGAGAACACCCTTGTCTTGCCGTCCTTGTCGAACGCCAGAACCTGGTACGCCTTCGTTCTGGGTCCATCCATTCCCGGTGAAGACGCCGGCATTCCCGGAACGGCCAGTCCCGCCACCTTCGGCCTCTCCGCCAGCAGCTTATCGATGTCCTCGGCCGACACGTGCCCTTCGATCAGATAGCCGCTGACGACCGCGGTGTGGCACGCGGTCAGACCCTCGGGAACTCCGAGGCTGCGCTTGACTCCGGCCATGTCCGGCGAATCCTTCGCGTCGACGCGGTAGCCGTGCTTCTCCAGATACGCGATCCAGTTTCTGCAGCAGCCGCAACCAGGATCCTTATAGACGGTGATCACGGGCTTGGCCGTCTCTGCGCTCGTCACAGGCTTGGCAGTTTCAACTCGGCGTATCGTAACTGCCGCGGTGCTGACCGAAACCGCCAGCAACAACGCTGTCAAAGCGAAGAACTTCGTGCGATGAATTTTCATTCGGGAATTGATTTGAGGGTTCGCTCGATCTGCTTGCGGTGACGTACCTCGTGGCTCCCGACAAAGATAAGCCACTGATAGAGATCGAGCTCGCCAAGAATCGGATGCGTATGCTTTATCTCTCCGAGCGAGAGTCCATCGGCAGCGCTTACGGCCGCGCGAAGGTCAGCGCGCGATGTCTCGAGGCCCGAGATGGCCTCATTGATGTCGACATCGGCGCGAGGCATTACACGCGACGGTGATTGCATCGTGCCCTGATTCTCGATCAGGTCGCGGTATTTGTCGAACGTCGGCATCGCGGACTCGGTCGATTTTTCCGTGCCGAGGCCGGTCGCCTTTGCCTGAGTAACTCGCTTCGTGATGAGTCGGGCTATCCCCGACTCCACTGTCCTGAGATGGTCCAGGACCTGGGCCACTGACCATCGATCCGGTGCGGGTCGGCGACCAAGCCTGTCGGCGTGCGCGCCGTCAAAGCTCCGAAGAAGATCTCTGCGCTTTTCCTCGAGGAAATCCATGACCTCAGCCAGTCGCTTCTGCATCTAAGGGAATTTAAGAGCGGGCGTCCTTCTTGCTTTCGGGATATCTTCGGTATAACGTTGGCGCCCCGTTCGAGCCCATTCATGACCTTCATCTGCCTCTTTAGTCCCGCCGTCTCTGATCAGGGGGGCGGGCTTCTTCAGAAATTCGTTCCATCTTTGCTAAGCGTTGCTCCACGGGTGATGCTGGGCACGAATGGAATAGTCTGGGCAGACGCGAGGGGCATGACTGCGGAGCCTCTGGCGAAAGATCTTCTCCGGGTCTTTCACGCGGGCGGAGTCGAGAAGGTGAGAGCCGCAATCTCCATCGCTCCGATATCCGCGGAAGTCGCCGCTCGATATGGGAGAGGAGCGCTCGTCACCATCGCACCCGGTTTTGAGCGTGAATACGTCGCTCCATTTGCTGTCGGTGTGCTCGAGCCATCGCTCGCGTTGTCGTCTCTGCTCGATGGAATCGGAGTGGAGAGCTGTGGCGATTTGGCAAAACTCGATCTCGAATCGGTCGAAGTTCGTTTCGGCGCCGAAGGAGCGCGGCTCTGGCGATTGTCGAGGGCGGATGATTCGCGTCGCATCTTCACCAGCATTCCGCGCGCGCTGCCGAGCGCTTCGCTCGATTGGGTCGACTACACACTCAAGGATCCGGAGCGGCTCGTCTTCATCATCAACGCACTCGTCGGGAATATCTCATCGGAGCTCCGGTCGCGCGGACAGTGCGCGCGGGAGATGACTATGATTTTCTCACTCGCCAATCGCGAGAGCTTCGAGCACCTCGTGCGGCCGGCGAGATCGACGTCGAGCCACAAGGCGTGGATGCGTCTCATTCGCACGCATCTGGAGAGAATTACGCTCCCCGACGGCGTCGTCGGGATCACGATGCGTGTGGAGTCCGTTACTGGAGAAGTCGAGCGACAGGGCGACATCTTCGATCGCGGATTTGCGACGGCGCGCGCTGCTGAAGAAACGATCGCGCAGCTGCTGGATGATCAGGGCGCGGTGGTCGTGACTCCGCGCAACAACCAGCATCCGCTCATCGATCGCCGCACCGAGTGGGTGAGTCAGGAACCGGCGCAGGCATCGGCGAGAATCCAGTTGAGGGAGCGGGTGGTCAAAGCGACCGCCGCGCCACGTTTGACGCTGCAGCTTCTCGCTGAGCCGCGCCGCATCGCGGTGACGACGAAGCGCCGGCGCGATCATCAGGTGCCGGTGCAGTACCGCGACAAGGAATGGAAGACGCTCACGTCAGCCGCCGGTCCCGACCGCGTATCGGGAGGGCAGTGGACCGACCCCTACGCGCGCGAATATTTCCGCTGCGTCACCAACGATGGGACGATGGTGTGGCTATACCGCGATGCGCGCGATGACGCGTGGTACGTGCACGGATGGTGGGACTGAACCGTCACGTTCCCTCGAACCCGGATATCCGCGCTGCCTTCACGATCGCCTTGACACGATCGAGTATCGCGTTGGCGCTCACGGGGTCGGCCCTCTCTCGCATCGCTTCCGCGAGGATGGTTCCGGTGAACGCGTACGTGTACGCAATCCCAAACGAGGCTCGATCGATCCAGTCGCCCTCTTTTATCAGAGCCTCCGGTGCGTGGTATACTGAATCCCAGAGCGCCTTGCTGCGATCGACGTCCAGAAAGAGGCCGCCGATTTTGGGTGTTGCGGCGCTCTCGGTGATCGGATGATCGACCAGCTTCTGCACGAAACCCTGGGACAGAAGATATGGAGTCAGTCCCAGATTCTGTCCGCCGCCGGTCGAGACGTAGATCGGACGCTCCGGATACGAATCCTTTATCAATCGAAGCAGCACGAGCTGGTCTCGCACCAGAATTCCGGGCGGGATGTTCAACGTGATGTCGCCATGACGAAAGACCTGCGGTTCCGAGAGCTGTATGTACTCCGGAATCGCGTCCGCTTCAGCGAACGTCATCTTGAGCGGCGGGCCCACGGGCTTCTTCCACTGCTGGTTTCTGTAGATCGCCGGCCCTTTCGCCGCGTCGTACGTCTCGACGGGACGACGTACCATCTGCCTGACAAACCAGTCAGTATCGAGATACGTCGTGACTGCAACGGTGACGTCGCGCCGCACCCCCTCCACCTCCTGCGCGTACCACAATGGGAAGGTGTCATTGTCGCCGTTCGTAATCACTATCGCGTAAGGCTCGAGCGAATTCAGATAATCGCGCGCCCACTGCTGGGTAAAGTGGTGCCCCGCTCGTGACGCGAATTTCCAGTTGGCGAAAAGAGGAATAAGCGCGATGAGAAGTATGGGAGCCGCGCGCATGAATGAGCGTCGTGATGGCCACGCCGGCACGGCAGCCGCTTTTTTCACACCTTGTCCGCTCGCGCCCGGGGTCTGACGGATTTGCGTTTTCGCGCGCTCTTCTCCGCCGATTACGTGCGCGAGCTGTTCCCACAGGAAACTGAGGCCGATCGCCGCCCATACTCCCCACGCGGAGAAGCTCCAGATGAAGAAGTAGTCGCGGTCGCGCACCTCGCGCTGAACATCGGTCGCGCCTGGATCCTGAGACCAGCCGTACTTGAAGTTCAGGTAGTAAATCAGCGCGAGCGTCATGGTGAACATGAGCGGGCCGAAATACCAGAACGTTCGCCGGTCGCGGTCCCAATGGACGTAACCCCCCAGCAATCCTAGAGCGAGGAAAAGGAAAGCGATCACGAACTGAGCGCCCGGCATGGTCCCGTGCGCGTCGCGCAGCCACTGCCACTTGAAGTACAGCCACCACATTCCGACCTGCTCGGGATAAGTCGCGCCGCGCTCGACTTTCTGGCCGTATTGCTCGCGATTGATATTCGCGCGCAAACGCTCCAGTGTGAGCTTGTCGAAAGTGCAGCTCGCTTCGAGCTTGACGCTGCAGGCAGTCGGAGCGCCCTCATTTATCGGCGGGAAATACGCGGCACGAACCGGCTCGTAGATGAAGGGCGTCAGACCGAGTATGAGCGCTCCGATTCCGGCGAGAACGAGCTTCCATCGCAACAGCGTGCGCCACCGAGTAGCGAGAAGCGCGACGCCGGCGGCTGGCAGGGGTAGGAAACCTGCCGGATGAACCGAATAACCGAGGCCCAGCAGAAAGCACACGAGCACGACCAAACGATCCGCGCGCCGCGAATCCGGCTCCTCGATCCACTCGATGATGATCCACGAGACGATCGTGAAAAACAGTAGTGAGATCGTATATACCTTCTCGTTGACGACCGACTGGTTCCAGACCGTGAACGCCGTCGCCCCGACGAGTGTGGCGAGACTTGCCACCACCAGCCGCTGCCACCTCTCGAAAATCCAGCGCGCGACTATTCTCTCCGTTATCAAAAACCAGAACCCCGCCGAGCACGCGCTCGCGAGCGCCGCCATGATGTTGACCCGCGCGGCATAGGACACCGGAATCGGAAGCAAGGCGAAGGCATGCCCGAGAAGTACGAAGAACGGATTGCCAGGCGGGTGCGGTATGCCCAGCACCTTCACCGCGGCCATGTACTCGCCGGTGTCCCACATTTCCACTGAGGGTGCGAGTGTCAGCAGGTAGAGGATGAAGACGAGCGCCGCTGCAATCGCGGCGGGGATGTACGAAGGCTCGTACTCGTTCTGAGAAGACTCGTACTCTTTCCGACTGGAGATAGAAGCTGTCGTTGCCATTTATCGTGGGAAGTGCTGGTGGGACTCGGGTGGATGAATTTTAGTCACTCGCGGTCAGTTCCGCGTCAACATCGTACCGGCCGCCGCGAGAGGAGAACTTCGATAATCCGGAGCGAGTCGCGGCGGAAACACAGCGAGCCAACCCGCGATGGCAGTCGCGCGCCAGACGTACTGACCCCAATACCAGTCGCGGTACGAAACGCTGGACTGCTGGTGCCTGCGGTTTGAACAACGCTGTCTTTCCCTGCGACCGTAAAAAGAATTACGCCTCCGCTGAGCGACACTGCCAGCACCGGCCCCTGGACGGCGATCGACCCGGGCACTTTCACCATCGCGATTTCGCACCGCTCGCGCAGCTCGCGCAGAGGACGGCCGAGCCTGACCGGTCCGATGCTCTGTGGCGAGATGAGCACTCCGTCCGCTGCGCCACACTTTTCGTCGTCCACATACATGGCGTCCGTGTGCGAGAAAGCTTCGGGCGAAAGTGTCGCCAGTTCTTCCGCACTCGGCCCCCTGGAGCTGTGATCCCGGCATCCGATCGCGACCATAGCCGCCGCCACCGCGGTGATCTTTCTCAGCGTCGACATACGCGACCGTGGTCGCAGTTCGCGCGCCGAGCACGTCCGTTCCGGAGCGTCGGCGGGCTTGATTTCTCCCTCTTGTGTTCGGGATATGTTCGGTATAAGCTCAGGCATGGGATTCGTCGAGCTCAGGGCCCACACCGCTTTCTCCTTCGGCGACGGCAGCGTTTCGCCGGAGGCGCTCGCAACCCGTGCGGCATCGCTGGGCTACGGCGCGATCGGCATCACCGATACCGCTGATCTCGGTGGAATCGTTCGCTTCGGGCTCGAGGCCCGAAGCCAGGGAATCAAGCCGGTCGTCGGCGCGGAGCTCGTGGTCGACGGATGCCCGGTCGCCTTTCTGGCGCGGAGCAAGGAAGGATTCAACAATCTCGCGGCTCTCGTCACCAGGTCGCGGGTGGGTGATCTCTCGAGCTGGAAGAAGGGAGATGGAAAGACGACGCGCGGTCGTCCGCGGATCGCGTGGGTTGAGGTAGCGGAGCGGAGCGAGGGACTGCAGGTGTTGACCGGTCCGGCATCAGGGCCGGTCGCATCCAGTCTGCGGACGGGCGACTTCAGGGGAGCGGAGCGCACTCTCTGCCAATGGCGCGGCGTCTTCGGCGACAGACTCGCCGTCGAGGTACAGCTGCATCACGCGAGTGGAAACGAATCAGCGCTCGCGGCCGCATTGATCGAGCTCGCTGAGCGGCAAGGAATGCCGTGGGTGATATGCCAGGAGCCGCGCTACATCGACAACGACAGCAGGCTCGTTCACGATGTGCTGACCGCCCTCCGTTACGACACTACTATAGATGACGCGCTCTCACGCGGACTCCTGCATCCGAACGGCGAGTGGCGGCTCGCATCTCCGGAAGAGATGGCCGAGCGCTGGAAAGGTCGCGAAACGGGACTGGAGGAGAGCGAGCGAATCGCATCCGAATGCGATTTCAGTCTCTCGTGGGTGCGGCCGCCACTGCCGCAGTTTCCGGTTCCCGATGGTTTTGACGACGACACTTTTTTGCGCGACCGCGTTTTTGCGGGCGCTCGCGAGCGCTGGGGCGAGATCGACGACAAGCAGACCGCGCAGCTGGAGCACGAGCTGACGGTCATCGGGAATCTCGGTTTCGCTGGCTTCTTCCTCGTGATGTGGGACGCGGTCCACTTCGCGAAGCAGAAGGGAATTCTTTGTCAGGGCCGAGGAAGCGCCGCCAATTCCGCGGTGGCGTACTGCCTGGCGATCACCGCCGTCGATCCGGTGCGCCACGGACTTCTGTTCGAGCGATTCCTCTCCGAGATCCGCGTCGATGGACAGACCGAAGCGCCGGACATCGATGTCGACATCGAGCACGACCGCCGCGAGGAAGTGCTCGACTACGTCTACGACAAATACAATCGCGCCAAGGCCGCGATCACCTGCATCGTTCAGACCTATCGCGGACCAAATGCTGTTCGCGACTCGATGCGCGCGTTCGGTTATCCGGTGGAGCTGGCCACCAATCTCTCCAAGAGAATTCATTGGAGCGATCCGGCCGAAGGGGCCGAGTATGTGAGGGAAACTCTCGCTCCCAAGTTCGGGCTCGACGTCGAGTGCCCGCGCGGAAAGGCAATGCTCGCGGCAATGGCGGCACTCGAGGGAATGCCGCGTCTTCGCGCGACGCACGTCGGTGGATTCGTGCTCTCCTCCGCTCTACTCGGCGACTACATGCCGGTCGAGCACACGACGATGGGCCGGACGATTCTCCAGTTCGACAAGGATGATCTCGATGCGGTGGGAGTGCCCAAGTTCGATTTCCTGGGACTGGGCGCGCTCTCACTCGTGCGGCGCGCGTTCGACATGATCGAGGTGCGAACCGGCACCCGTCCCGAGATGTACAGGCTGCCGCCCGACGACGACGCGACCTACGATCTGATCGCGCACGGCGAGACGATCGGTACGTTCCAGATCGAGAGCCGCGCGCAGATAGCATCGCTGCACCATACCAAGCCGGACAGGCTGTACGACATCGTCGTGCAGGTCGCGCTCATTCGCCCCGGTCCCATCCAGGCGCGGTTCGTACATCCCTACACGGCTCGTCGTCGCGGACTCGAGCCGGTAACGTACGCCCATCCCGATCTCGAGCCGATTCTCAAGCGCACCCAGGGAATTCCGATCTTTCAGGAACAGGCCATGGCAATCGCCATGAAGCTCGGCGGCTACTCGGCTGCGCAGGCCGACGAGCTGCGGCGCACGATGGGACACATCCGGAAAGTGGAGCGTCTGCACAAAGTGCTCGAGCAGCTGCGCTCGCGGATGGTCGAGAGAGGAGTGAAGGAAGACGTCGCAGCTCAGATCGCCGAGGATCTCAAGAGCTTCGCGAACTATGGATTCCCGGAGTCGCACGCCTGGAGCTTCGCGCTCATCGCGTACGCGACCGGATACCTCAAGGCGCATTATACGGCGGAGTTCTACGCGGGATTGTTGAACTCGTGGCCGATGGGATTCTATCCGCCATCGACTTTGATTCACGACGCGAGGAGGCACGGGCTCAAGGTTCTTCCACCGTGCATGCGCGACGGAGATTGGGAATGCATCACCGCGCCAACCGAGAATCCGGAGAAGCCAGCGCTTCGGATTGGGTGGCGGCACATTCGCGGACTCGGAGAGAAATCTCTGGAGGCGCTCAAGACGGCGAGGGGCTGGGATCGATTCGCATCGATCGATGATGTGATACAAAGAGCAAAGCTCCAGCGCGCCGACGCACTGCAGCTCGCACGGGCTGGGGCGTTCGGATACTGGGAGCCCGATCGTCGTCGCGCGGCGTGGGTGGCGATACGCGCAGTGGGCGACAGTCTGCCTCTCGCGCCAGCGCGCGAGACCGCGTACAACCCGCGTGAGCTCACCCGCGACGAGCTGATTTTCCTCGATTACTTCTCAGTCGGCATCAGCGTCAGCGGACATCCGATGGAGCACCTTCGCGGCAAGCTTCGAGAGGCGGGCGCGCTCGATTCGAAGGAGCTGGAAAAACTAGAGGGTGGAGAGTCAATCGTGACGGCGGGACTCGTCACCATTCGCCAGCAGCCGCAGAGTGCCAAGGGGACTGTCTTTCTGTTGATGGAAGACGAATTCGGCTTCATCAACGTGATCGTGTCGAAGAAGCTGGTCGAAAAATATTCGGACGTCGTCAGGTTTTCGACATTCGTGGTGGTGCAAGGAAAGTTCGAGCGCGATGGCGGAGTGCGAAACGTCATTGGTCACAGGTTCAGCGAGCTGGAGGTCAAGCAGCTCGTTCACGCCAGTCGCGACTTTCATTAGCTCGATCCTCGATTGGTCCGCGATCATGGACCGGGACTGTTCGGCGGGAGCTCAAGAACGGATGTCTTGACGCGCGCGTTCACGTGCCACATGTTAGCACCGCCGTCGGCCCACGAGCGGCGCCCGACGCCGGTAATCATGCGTCGGCTCCCCCAACGCGAGCGCAAGTACTCCAAACGGAGTTCTAGCCGCCGACTCCATGTTTTCATATCTCTGAGGACGAAATCAAATATGATTTCCAAAAGCGTCAGAGCGGCGAGATGAAGCGCGCCGCTTCCATCTGCGGCACCCACCTTACGAGCTGTCGGCGGATACACTCGGCGACATCCCTTGTGGTGGGTGCTGTACGTGACGTAGGATTGCCGAGTCGCAGTTTCCTTGTCAGGTCGGCACCTTGTCTGCCTCGGGAGCACGTGATTCCTTTCTGCCCGACAAAAGTCTGCCGTCCCTTGCCGCTGCGGCGACGGAAGCTTCGTTCCCCAGAACTCGCCTCAATGTGCACTACCACCCGGCACACCTCATCCCGGTACACCTCATGATGAAGACAAGCCTACTCGCGGCAGTGATGGGAATTTGCCTCGTTGCTCCCCAAACTTCTGCACAGCAACGCCTGATTCACGGCAAAGTAATTGACGAGCTCGGCGACCCGCTCTCCAGCGTGCAGGTCGCTGTCACTGGCACCAGCCGCATCACGACCACCAATGCCACTGGTACTTACGTCATCCCCGCCAGCGCCGGCCAGGTCATTCAGTTCCATTACATCGGAATGCAGCCGATCCAGCGCACGGTCGGGACAAGCGACAGCATCAACGTGCAGCTTCGACGCGTCGCGGTGAGCCTCAACACCGTGACCATTACGGCTCTGGGGCAGTCGGCCGCGGAGCGGTCGTTGGGCACCGCGCAGCAGACCGTCCAGGGAAGCGAGATCGCGCAAACGCAGCGGATGAACTTCACTGACGCGCTCCAAGGGCGCGTCGCCGGGGTTCAGGTGAACGCGACCTCTGGCGTACCCGGCGCTTCGAGCCAAATCGTGCTCAGAGGTATCAGCTCGATCAGCAGCAGCAATCAGCCGCTCTTCGTCCTGGACGGCCTCCCGATGAACAACAATGTCTTCAGCTCGGGGTTGCTGGGCTCCGGTCGTCCGCTCTCTACGAATTCATTCGAGAACCGGGACGTCGACTTCACCAACCGCGCGGCCGACATCAATCCCGACGACATTGAGAGCGTCGTCGTGCTGAAGGGACCCGCAGCGTCCGCCCTTTATGGGATCGACGCGGCGAACGGCGCGATCGTCGTAACGACGAAAAAGGGCCGGCCCGGCACGGGCGGCTTCGAGCTGACCAGCTCGATACAGATGGAGACGCCCTCGAAGTACCCGGAGCTCCAGCAGCAGTTCGATACGACTGCATGTTGCACCAGCGGCGGTTACACGTACTTTGGGCCGCAGTATCCCGCCGGCACTACGCTCTACGACAACGTCAGAAACTTCTTCCGAACCGGGGTGTCGAGCCGCAACAATCTCGCGTTCAGCGGCGCTTCGGCGGATTCCAGGATCACGTACCGGGTTTCGGCCGCGGCGAACAAGGACAACGGCGTTATCCCGAATACGAGATTCGACCGGAACACTTTGACGGGCCGCTCGACGGCCCAGGTCACGTCGTGGCTAAACGCCGATCTTTCGATGATGTATAGCACTGGCGTGAACGATCAGCCGTTCAACGGGGTGTCTGGCCCACTGCTAGGCCTGGTCATCTGGCCGCAAACAGATAACGCGGCCAACTATCTGACGCCGTCCGGCGACAGGCGCCTGATCGGCAGCCAGAGCACTTACACCGGATCGTACGACAATCCTTATTTCAGCGTCAATAAGAACAAGGTCCAGAGCAAGAACAACCGCTTCATCTCTAATCTCGCTCTTACTGTCACCCCGTTCTCGTGGGGCTACTTCAAGAGCAATATCGGCGTCGACGCCAATTCCAATGACGCGTTGGTCCTGCGTCATCCGGAGAGCGAGACGGGCGCCCAATACACCTCAGGGCCAGGCACCAACGGCGGCGTGCTGGATGTCGCCAACAGCACTACACCCAACATCACCGAGCAGACGCTGTTCAACTTCAACAGCCATTCGATCACCGACAATCTCTCCATCTCGGGACTGGTCGGGAACGCTATCGTGGATAACAAGAGCACCACGGTCGCGGTTACGGGCCAGAGTTTCCTGGACCCGAACTTCGTCTCCATCAATAACACCGCGCAATGGTATCCCCTGACCACGACGACGGAGCGCCGCGTCGCTAGCGGGTTCGGGCAGGCGCAGCTGAACTACCACGATTACCTCTACTTCACCGCCACGGGGCGTAACGACTGGACCTCCACGATCCCGAGGGGCAAGAATTCCTTCTTCTATCCCTCGTTCAATACGAGCTTCGTCTTCTCAGACGCGTTCCCGGCGATAGCGAGGTTCGTGACCGGCAAGCTGACCGCCGCATATACTGAGGTCGGGCGTGATGCACGGCCGTATGCGTATCTCCCGGCGCTCCAGCAGATGACGACAGCGTACGGCGGCTTCGGGTACAGCTTCTGGGGTCCGAACCCCAACCTGAAGCCCGAGTGGGCGAAAGACTGGGAGTTCGGCACCGAGCTAAGCTTCCTCAATGACCGCCTTGGTCTCAACGCTACCTATTATAGCAAGCGCACGTATGACGAGATCGTGCAGAACATCAGACAGAGCTACGCCACCGGCTTCATTCTCTTCAACCTGAACGGCGCGAACACGAAGAACGCCGGGCTTGAGCTCACGATGAATGCCATCCCGGCGCTGCGGCGCGATTTCGAGTGGGACATTGTCGCGAACTTTGCCAAGGCAAGGGGCAAGACGGTCTCACTCCCGTACAACCTGCCGGAGTTGTATAGCTCCGATAGCTGGGTTGCCGGCAACGTTCGCAACGGCACCATGCCCGGATTGTCCACGATGTCGTTGACCGGCAACTTCTGGCTGCGCAACCAGCAGGGGAAGCTGCTCATCGATCCGACGACAGGCCTTCCCATCGCGTCGGGCAACTTCATCGACGCAGGGTACGACCGGCAGCCCGATTTCACCCTCGGATTGACGAACACGTTCCGGTACAAGGCGTTGTCGCTGAACTTCCTGCTCGATATGCGCCGCGGCGGAGACGTCTATGACGCAACGGATTGGTATCTCACGACTCACGGGCTCAGCAAGCAGACTGAGGACCGCTGGACGCCTCGCGTCGTCAGCGGCGTGCTGCGCGACGGCAAGGAGAACACGGCCAACCCCACGCCGAACAACATCGTGATTGTCCCGGCGGTCAATACGAACTATTACACGGACATGAGCCCCGAGCAGTTCATCGAGAAGAATATCAACTGGCTGCGCTTGGCGGACGTCAGACTGAGTTACACGCTGCCCACGCGGATCCTGCAGAATGCGAACGTCTTCGTCTCGGCCACCGACCTGTTCATGATCACCAACTACACCGGTCTCGATCCCTTCGGGAGCGCCAGCAACCCCAATACGGGGGGCTCGGGCTCCGTCGGCATCGACTATGGCAACTTCGGGCCACCGAAGAGAGTCAACCTCGGCGCCACGGTGAGGTTCTAGCAATGAAACTCACACCATTTACCCAAGTGAAGATCACGCGCTCTGCGCTGCTCGCGGGCGTCCTGACGCTGAGTGCAAGCTGCCAGAATTTCCTCGACGTCAACGACAATCCGAACGGGCCAAGCAGCACCACCGTCTCGGCGAATCTGTATCTCGCGCCGATGCTGAACTGGCTCGTCGCGGACCAGCAGTGGGACGTGGCGGGGGGCATCCCGGACTACGTGCAGAACTTCATGGACACCCGAACCAACTTCCACCACACCATCTACGACAAGATGGGGGATTTCAACACGGACACCGGCAAACAGGCTTGGCGCGACGTGTACTGGAGCTGGGGCCAGAACCTGATCGACATGAACACCAAGGCCGAGGCCGACAAGCGGTGGGATCTCCTCGGCGTGGGCATGATCCTCAAAGGGTGGGGTTGGGAGGAGTTGGCCGGCCTGTACGGTAACATCATCGTCAAGGAGGCCTTCGATCAGTCGAGATCGAAGTTCGACTATGACACCGAGGGCTATGCGCTCGACGAGGCGATGAAGGATATAGACAGTGCCATCGTGCTGCTGCAGCGCACCGATGACGCCGTGAGTGCGACATACCTCGGCGTGAGCGACCACATCTACAACGGCGATCGCGCGAAGTGGCTGAAATTCGCATACGGTGCGCGCGCCATCTGGGAGAATCGCTACTCGAACAAGGCCTCGAAGTACGACCCGGCAAAGATCATCGCCGACGTCGACAAGTCCTTCACGAGCAACGCCGACGACGCCTTGATGAAGTACCTGGGCACGCAGCACGACGACCTCAACTTCTTCGGACCGACGCGCCAGAACGTCGTCTTCCAGCGGCAGACCCAGTTCACCCTCTCGTTGATGGACGGCACGGTGTTCGGCGGCACCGTCGACCCGCGCATGAGCCGTATGCTGGCTCCGTCGCCGGATGGGCAGTATCGCGGCCTCGACCCCAACCAGAACGCCTTTGGCGCGCTCTCGACAGCTCAACGGCCGATGAACGTGTGGGGGTACACTGTCACGCCGGCCGGGGGCAGTCTCGGTCGATATCTCTTCGCTGATCACGAGAAAACGCCGGTGATGACGTACTCGCAGCTCCAGTTCACCAAGGCTGAAGCGGCGCTCCGCTCGGGGGACAAGGCCACGGCGCTGGTGGCGTACAGGAACGGTATCTCCTCGCACATCGACTTCGTGAATGCGCGGAATCAGGACGACAACCAGACCGGAGCCGGTCGGTGCACCCCCGAGACAGACTGCGCTCCCCCCGTGACGTTGATCAGCGATGCCGATAAGGCGGCATTCCTCGCTGACCCCAACATCGTTCCTGCCGCGGGGGCGCTCACGATGTCAGACATCATGGCGCAGAAGTACATCGCTCAGTGGGGGTGGGCGTTCTATGAGCAGTGGATGGACATGCGCCGGTTCCACTACACGGACACCTATAACGGCGAGGCCCAGCAGGCGTTCCCGGGCTTTCAGGTGCCAAACGTCCTGTACGTTCTCAACGGCGGCAAGGTGATTTATCGTCTGCGCCCGCGCTTCAACTCGGAGTACGTGTGGAACGCGGATGCGCTAGCCCAGATCAAGCCCGTCAGTGGGCTGGCCGATGATTATCAGACTTCGCCGCTCTGGATCGTTGAACCCGACGGAACCTCAGATCATTAACCGGAACCTGCCATGAATAGATATCAATCCCTCGCGATGCTGTTTGGCGCAGCGTTGCTGGCTTCGTGCGGCGATACCGGCTTGCAGGACATCACCGGGCCGCTGCCGTCTGCTCGGGTCAAGTTCCACAACTTCTCACCGAGCTCAGTCGGGGTGAACTTCTTCGCCAATGACACGAAGGTGACCGCCATCGCCAGCTCCGCGTGCGCGAACCCGACAACCGCGGCCGACTCGACGGCGTGCACGACCACCGGCGAGGAGTCGACCATCGGCACCAAGTACGGCCAGGTGGCCTCCGGGGGGCTGTACGACGCCATCGATCCCGGACAGTATACGCTGGCCGCGAAGATCGCGGCGGGATCTGACGTAGTCTCGACGGTCAGCGAGACAATTGCCGAAGGGAAGTACTACTCGTTCTTCATGAGCGGCCCCTACGACGCGACCGCGCAGACTGCGGAGGCGTTCGTCGTCGAGGATCCCATCCCTGCGGGCATCGACTACACTGTCGGGTACGTGCGCCTGGTCAACGCCGTCTCGAACGCCACCGGGCCGTTGGCGCTGTACGCCACTAACGCGGAGACGAAGGAGGAGTCGGCCATCGATTCTCCGGTAGCTTACGCGGCCGCCGCCACCTTCGTGACACTTCCGCCCGGCACGTATACGCTCGCCGTGCGATACTCGGGATTGAGCAGTAACGTGATCAGCAGGACCAGTGCAGTGTCGGTGATCGGCGGACACGTGTACACGGTTACCGCCTATGGCAGCACGGCCACCAGCTCGACGTTGGGCCTCGATTTCACGGAGAACCAGCGGTAAGCGCGTTCAGGGATCCCTTCACCTCGCTTGAACAGAACGGGCGCCGAGCCACAT